>CAZFCX010000028.1:6948-12306 GCA_964517825.1 uncultured Bdellovibrionales bacterium | reverse complement strand
AAAAACCCCGGCTTTTACACCGGGGTTTTGAAGACTGAACTTTTTAGTATCTGTTGCCGCCTCCGTTGAAATCGCGTCTTGGTGCGCGAGCTTCCATTGGGCGAGCTTCATTGACAGTCAAAGTGCGTCCTTCGTATTCCTTCTTGTCAAACATTTCGATTGCTTTTGATGCTTCTTCGTCAGAAGACATTTCAACAAATCCGAAACCTTTTGAACGTCCAGTCATCTTATCCATAATGATAATGCCTGATTCAACGTTTCCTGCTTGAGCAAAAAGATCTTTCAGCTGGTCTTCCGAAGTTGAATAAGGAAGTCCGCCGACATATAGCTTCTTAGCCATAATTTTCGCTTTTTTGAAAAAAATTAATTTTGTAAGGCGACCTCTTCTCTTAATTTTCGACAAAATGCGAAAACTCTAAAAGACACTTACAATTACCTTTAGTATACAGGAATAAAGGCTTTTTGTCAACTGTTTTAGAATTAATCTTATTTTGTGCTATTTGTCTAACAATATGATCTCTGCTATTCAGCCGGACCAAAAACACAAAACAAAACCCCTGTTTTTCAGGAGTTTTATTTTTTTATTATTTTTCAAGTTCCGCTTCAACTGAAAGACTGATGAGAGAACAGCCTTCTCCGGCCGGCCTCATTCTCAAATAGAAGACACTGGTTTTTTCTTCCGGATTGATTGCAAAGGGATCTGCTTTTTGATTTTTTTCTGCCGGATTATCAGAGAAAATTTCTTCCCAATTTTCTCCATCCATCGAAAAATCAATGCTCAGACTTTGATCATAGACAAGTTCCCTCACAATTATTTTTTTGGCGGAATAAAATGTATTGAACTTATAGACGACATATTGGTCGCTGGACAAATTATAATTTCCGAATTTATTGGAACCTCCGTAGTTGCCGGCATATATGTCATATATTTTTCTTCCGGGAAATCCTGAAAGGGCTGTGTAATCTAAGTCACCAATTTTATACCGATAGACAAACTTTCCCCCGCCAAAATCGGAAATGGTTGCTCCGCTCAGCAGTTCTTTGTTCTGAACCACATTGTGCTTCGGGAAAAATGTCTTAAACCACAAGGAAGGAAATTCCTGCCAAACATTTGGCTGCCTGCTAACGAATCCGGATTCATTTCCCGCCACAAGATTACTGTTATAAAAAACCTTGAGATAGTTTTTTTTGTCGCTTTTCACTTTTGAATTATCCACGCCTATCCAATATTTCTTGCTGGTGGCCAATTTTGCCGTGATGGGAATTTTAATGTCATAAACCACGTTGAAGCTGGCTTTCATTTCAGAAATTGCCAATTCCAGTTTGTTCTGGCGTTTTTTTGCCTTGCTTTCATCAATTTGCTGCTGGGTAAATTCCGGCGGATACCAATCAACAGTTTCGTCGTTAGGAATGGCGCCTTCAAGGATGTCTTTTTCCTTTTGGGCAGCTTCGTCTCTCATCTGTTGTTCCTTTTCTTTTATTTCATCCAGTATTGATGACGCATAATCGGTATATATATACCTTTCTGCAATTATTTCATCGGAAATTACTCCCAGCCCATCATCGTATTCCCGGATCTGCAGCAAATAATTGCCGGATCCTCCGGTTCCCGCTTTTTGAATTTTTAGCGCAACGCCGGAAATCATTGGCTGGGTCGGACTGAAAATTTGCCCTATTTTGACATTGGGTCTGGAAAAAAAGTCTCCGGAATCAGCGTTGCTTTCCAGCTGGCTCCTGTCGACATTAAACCTTGAAGTGTTTCCGAAAATTGCCGGATCTATTTTCTTTATTTCATCGGCTGAATTTATATTGAGTTTTTCGATCATCACATT
This sequence comes from uncultured Bdellovibrionales bacterium, assembly GCA_964517825.1. GTDB lineage: Bacteria > Patescibacteriota > Minisyncoccia > Moranbacterales > GWC2-37-73 > JAKLIP01. The sequence goes on along the minus strand of CAZFCX010000028.1, from coordinate 10,474 downwards.
GTCAATCCAGATGTCAGCCCTGACTCCGTCATTAGCCGTAAAAACCAAATCCGGCCCGCTGTTTTCGGCTTGAAAATTAAATTCCGCGTATTGAACCCCGTCGCTTGCATTCAGGCTGATCTTGCCCAAATTCTGAGATTTTCCTTTTTCAACCATGTTGACAATAATATTTTTTTCAGCAGCGGCAGAATTTTTTGCCAAAAAACTCAATTTATAAAAACCGCCTTCTTCCAAATTGTTGACATAGTCGATGATCTTGACTGAAGCGTTGGAATTTTCAGAAAAATATACTTTTAAGCTTATTTTCCCTTCAATTTCATCAACTTGGTCAAAAACGGCTTTGGCATTCAGCGCGGAAAGCACAACCGGCTTGCCTTCAAATCCGGAATCCGCAACGCCCGTTTCAACCGGCAGAATAATTTCCTTCTGATCCCCGGATGAGGGACTGAATTTTTTGGCCAAATTAGATCTCAGGAAAAAAACCGCTGCAGCAACCAGAACTATAGCAGCCAGAATTAGCTTCCAAGGCTTTATTGATATTTTGATTGTTTCTTTTTCCATTTTTTAATTTTAAATTTTTAAAAAATTTAGCAGAGTGAATTTTTAGTTGATTCTAATTCTTCTATTGCAAAACCCAGCTTTTCTTTTCATTATCGAATTCATACACCAGCATATCCTCCATGTCAGCATAGAGATCCTGTCCGAATTTAACCACATTTTTTTCCGGATCGATTTCATCTTCCTGGATATAGGCCAGGGTTTCAATTGCCGGAACGCTGGAATCCATTTTGGAGGCCCTGATGAGCCAAAGCCTGGCGTCATATGGAGAATCGCCAGTAATTGAACCGGGTGATTCATATTCGACATAAACATCCGTGTCGTTTGCAAAATAGAATGTCTCAACTTGCCAATTGCCGCCCCGACTGTTCTCGATCGCCAATGAGTTTATATTTTCACTGACATATTTCATCAAGTTCTGCCGCTGATTCCTGCTGTCGGCATTGGCCTCTTTTCCGACGCATTTAATTTTTTTAACATAGATTTTCTGATTGTCTTGATTGCCGATGTTCAAACCTTCGATTCTGACTTCTCGATCAGAAAAAAATTCCAGAGAATAATTCTCGTCTGTCACAAAAACGATTGAACCGTCTTGATTGGTAAATTCGTCATCCGATTCACTTTTCAAATTGACGTTGTCTTTATATTCGGAAAATTTTCCACCTTGAGAATAATCCGGAAATTCTATCCATTCGCCATTTTCACACTGGGAAGCGATTTTGTCTTCAAAATCTGCAACTTGAACTTCCAACTCGAATTCAGCGCTTTGCTTTTTTTGATAAATTGTATAAAAAAAATACCCTGCAATGACAAGAACCGCTGCTGCCAGATAGATATAAATTTTTCTCTTTTCCATTTTTGTATAATTAAAACATTTCTTCTTTTTTTATTATCTCTCTTTTTTAATCCTCAGTCAATTGAAAAAAGCGCCCTGAGACGCTTTTTTCCGGCATTAAACTTGCCTTATTTTTTCTTTTTCAAATACAAGTTTTTTGTCATATCGCCGTCAACCTCAACAGTTTTGGAAACTGCAGAACCTCCTTTTTTGCTCTTTGGATTGCGATATTTTGAAGCACTTGCCCTGACAACATACGTTTTTTCACTTAGGCCAGTGAAAGAATATTTGCCTTTCCTGTTGGTATTGTCAGAATCCAGTTTGGTTCCACCTTTTGTATAAAGCCTGACTTTAGCTTTATAAATCGGCTTGGTAGTATTGTACTTTCTTACCTTTCCGCTCAGTGAATTGTCGCTGCCATAATTTGCCAACGCTACTGAACCGGTAAGAGCAATGGCGACTAGGGCAAAAATAGATGCTGTTACAATTTTTTTCATTAGTTTGTGTTTTTATACGAATAAAAAACCAACTAGCTAGTTGTAAAATGTATCGACCAAACATTTCATAATATATTATAACAAATTTTTGAATGTCAAGCAACCTTGTCAATGAAAGTTATGCACAGTTATGCACAATCCGAGCTATTCCCCCTTTTCAGTGAAAAAATTTCACCGACAACCGTAATGACCAAGAAATAATAGGCATAGATTGCGAACGTTTCCGCCAAATTTTCATTTTTTAGAGCCAATAAAACCGGACAACTGGCCAGAAAAAACAGCGCCAAGCCGGCAGCAATGCGGCTTGTCAGCCTCCAAACAATTGCAATTCCGAAATAAATCAAAATCAGGGTGCCAATAAAGGTGAAATCAAAATTTTGTTTGGCCCAAAAAGCGCCGGCAATGATTGCCAAAGACAATCCAAGTTTGAGCCGGAATTTTCTTTGGTCTGAAAATTTAAAATTAAATTTTGGGATTTTAATTTCAAAAATTATATCTTTCATCCCGCACTAATTTTCGACATTGCCTTGCAAAAAACAATGTAAAAAAATTAAAAAATTAATCCCCGCCCGTCTTTCACTTAAAACAAATTATAGCTTCAAAAGTCGAAATTTAGTGCGGGACTTATTGCAATTCATAAATTATAAGTTTGTCATTTTCCAAGACTTTCCTTATGTCTATTCTATCAAGCCAAAGATATTTTTGCCAATCTTCAGTTTTAGCCAGCATGACTGTGCCAATCCCAATTTTCTGCATATCTTCGGAAAAATTCTCATAATTTATCTTTTCGGCAGGATTATCTTTTCGGGCAACATATTTTTCAATAGCCAGCGTCTGCTCGTCAAGTGAATGCGAATATACTCCGCCAAATTCCGTATTGTTCCCTTGGATAACATTTTCTCCGAAAAAATAACGCGCCGGAACAACAGTATTTTTTTGAGCAAAATCAAGGTTGGCATACAGATGCCAGGGGAAAAAGAGGATTTTCGCATCACCGGCCTTATCCTGCAGATATGTTTTGGCTGCTTGCCATTCAACCGGAAACTCATGCGGCGTAAAATGTTGGTGCATTCCTTTAACAATCGGAAAAGCAAAAATGATGGGCAAAACCGCGAAAAACAAACCCAATTCGTATTTGAAATTTTTTATTTTTTCCCACTGCAAAAAATTGGCAATCCCCCACGCTCCAAAATAGGCATAAACAAAAACCAAAACCGCCACCCATTTCTGAGATTCGCGAAGGCCAATATAAAAAGGAAAATGCGCAAAAAGGAAATTTGCCAAAGGCGCAAAAATCGGCGAAGCAATTCCAATAGCCAGCACATAGGCAATAACCGCAACCAGCGTTAGCGGCATGGCTAAACGATCCTTATTAATAAATTGTCTGACCAGTCCGAATATGCCCAAAAGAAATATGCCCAAAAAAGCAATCATCCAGAGCGGATTTTCCTGAATCGAAACGAAGCGATCCTGATATTCTCCCCAATACCCCTGCAGCGCCAGCACGGTATAGTAGATTGAATGGCCGCCGAATGTTTTTGTTTGAAAGGCTTTTGCGTCATCCAGGGAAAAATTTCGCATTCCACCCACTCCGCTGCTTGTTCCGCTCGCAAAGGAAAAAAGCCAATTGCCATTC
>CAZFCX010000028.1:877-6938 GCA_964517825.1 uncultured Bdellovibrionales bacterium | reverse complement strand
AACAAACCTCCAATTTTTATTTTTATAAAAATCAAAAGCCAGCAAAGCAATAATGGAAGTTGCGACAAAAAAAGCACTATGAGCAAAAGCTGCGATTGCCAAGCCCGCAAAAATTGAAGCTACCCATATTTTTTTGCTTTTTTCTTTTTCTGCCAGATATTCCAGAAAATAGATCAAAAACCAAAAGAAAAATAGTGACCCCAGCGCGATGCCAGGTTGTTCAACCAGGCGCGCATAGATGAAGGGATTGAAAATCAGAAAAATTCCGGCGAAATAGCGCGCAAAAATGTTGTTTGTTTTTTTCGCCAAGCGGAATCCCGCCAGCCCCAAAAAAAAGATGATGGCAAACAAATAAATCCGCTGAAAAATCTCGAAAGAAAAAATCGAAGCCAAACCGTAATTTATAATCCTCACTATAGAATCAACTTTCCAATCTATGTCAGCCAAAGAAAGGTCCGGCCTTACCGGCCAATCTAAAAGAAAAATATACCCACTTTGAAAAGTAGGATACAGCAAAAAAATCGCCGCGGCCAAGAAAAACAATTTATGATATTTTTTCAAAAATTTTTCCATTATTTTTTATCCAAAAAAAATAAATAATAGTTGAAATTTATTGCGACCGCTATAAATTTAAGTTAACCAATTTATGTCTTACTATTCAGATTAAAGAAAGTCAGAAGCTTTTCTTCCCCGTCAATTTCACTTGCAATTATGGTCGTCATCTCTCCTTTTGTAAAACCAAAAAAATTCTTCAAAATATCCATTTCCCTTTCAAAATGATATGGGCAAACCCAGACGCTTTTTTGAAGCTGATATAAACCCATCTCTTTCAATTTCCCCCGCAGACCCTCGCGCCGCATCCGATATTTTTCCTCAATATCAAAAATAAGAATGCGCCATTTACTATCCCATTTTTTTGACTTGTTGATCTGCAAATCATCTATTGAATATTTTTTAGCGATCAATTTTCCTTCTTCCGTAAGTGAAATATGAAGTTGCTTTCCTCTGTATTCCATTTTTAGCAAACCTTTCCTGCGAAGATAATAAAAAGAATTGTAAAATTTTCTTTTCTGTTCTTCTTTCTGGCGCCTGAATTTGCCATATTTTATTTCATCCAAAATAGTTGGAATAAGTTTGGCGGCAAAAACATGCGAAGTTGACGCAATCGCAAAAGCTCCAGTCATAAGAACTCCTTTCAAAATCGCTTTTGATATTTCTTTATGTTTTTCATTCACAACTTTAACAATAATATACTAATATAATAACAAATGTTGAAATTTATTGCGACCGCAATAACTTTAAGGCATGTTTTTCTTTTATGTTGATCCGGTGATTATATATAACTTACAAAAATTGCGACCGCTAGAAATTTAAGTTATTGGTTTTGGAGGGAGTGCTGTTTTTTTCTTTTGCGCCAATCGTAGAGCAGATACCCTAGACAACTCAGAAGAGTTGTGCCGGAAATTATCAAGCCCAAATAGAAATAGCTTTGAGGTTTGAAAAATAGCGTCAAATTAACATTGATGCTTCCATCGGGATTTTCCGTGTAGGAGTTGGGGTAATTTTTTTTGATAAATTCAGGATCAATTTTGAATGTGCTCAAATTAGCATTGTTTTTCAGGTGAAAGTCATCCGGCAAGAAATAATCCTTTTGAATCAAAACACTAAACCAGCCAAACTCCCCTGCTCGGAGTTTCCAGTCCGGATGAAAGCTTTCGGAAAAATTCAAATAAGTTTTTTTACTTAAATTTTTCAAACTAATTTTATATTCTGTCGGATTTTTTTGAACAAAATCAACTTTTTCAAAAGGAACTTCCCAATGAATAGTTTCTTCTTCTTTTGTAGTATAAATATGCGGCCGATAATTTTCGTTTTCATAAATCACCAATTCCTCTGTTCCAATGTCAATTTTTTTCAACCAATCAACCTGATCCAATTGCGAAATATACTGTTCCCTAATTTTTGGATTTTCCTTGCCACCATAAGAAACAAAGAAATCATCGTCATTCGCAATGTCTTGAATTGGAATAATGACATATTTTATTGAGGAAATATCAAACAGTCTATTTGAAAATTGCGTCTTATAAATAGCTACTTCTTGTTCAATGTTAGTTACATCAAAATTGAGCTTATCCGCTTCAGAAAGATAACTTTTTGAAAATGATGTATTAATAACACGGGGATGATTATTACTATAGTAAGACCATCTAGATATATACGGAATCCAAATAATTCTAGAAAAATCCATTTCTTCAGAAAAATTTTTCGCAACTTTATTGTATTCTTTTGGAACTTCGCTTTTAGAATACATTCCTCCGTCCCGATCTGTTATTATCGGCAGATTGATTAAAACACAAAGAAATATAAAAATAAATAAAAAATATTTTATGATTTTCTTTTCTATTGATTCAAAAAATAATGCAATCAAAAATGAAAATGCTAGTATGGTAATAATGAAAAATTTTGTTGGCTCCCTAAACGCATTAAAACCAGGCAAATTATTATACAACCAATTATATATAGAACCCATTGGCTCATTGCTCATTTTTGATAGGAATATTCCTAAAACAGCCAGGGACATAAAAAAAATCACATCCTTTTTTTGTCTTCCGAGAAAAAAACCAACAAATGCAAGGGCAGGAAAAATCCAATAAAAAAAAGGTATGGGCTGGACAACAAACCATTCGACTTTTCCATTCAATGGCCAAAATGGATAATGAGTAGTTATAGCATTTAATAGAGACCAAAATTGACTTCCAAATAATTCTCTGCCAATACCACTTCCGAGACCGGTATTATAAGTCGGAAGGAACCAAAACAAATTTAATAAAATAAGCAATGTAAAAAAAACAAGGACATTTAATAGAACCTTCACTGAAATCTTATTGATGTAAAAAATCGAATAAAAGCAAAGTATAATTAAACCTACATACACAAACCTAAAATCATATATGCCCGCCAAAAATAGGGCCAAAACAGAAAAAATAATATATATAAAACTATTAGTTTCAAAGAATTTTTTATAGTAAACAAAACTTATTATCATAAAACTAGCAGCAATAGCCAATGGAATATGACCTTGGGAATTTATCGCTAAAAAATAAGAATTGCTAATAAAAAAAATCCCACCAGCAAATATAGCTATATTCTTTTTAAAATACATCCTTAAAAACAAAAAAATTGATATTGGCGAAACAATTAAGTAAGGAAAAAACGCCCAAATTTTATCACCAAGCTGGGAATTATTAAAAATCCAATAAGCAAGTTCGCTTGGTAATCTCCAAAGTGATAAATTTATATTTCCAAAATTATTTGCAGATACCCATATTGATTTATATGGCCAATTTTTAATATTATCAGAAAAAAAATACCACCAATCGCCTGCACCAAAAGACCATCCCGTGATCCAGTCAATATGAAAAGCGAATGAAATGAGAATTAAAAAAAATAATACTATTATACCTTTATGTTTCATTTTTTTTATACCAAAAACTATTATAAGGCGTTCTTTTTGCAATTAATTTGAACGATTGACTTTTTAAATAATCAATTATTGATTCATCAACAAAATCTTCGACCATTATATACACTTCATTAAAAGAATTAATAAATTTCTTTCCACCTTCTATTGCTCGCTTTTCTGATCCTTCTATATCCAATTTCATAAACAAAATATCCCTACTTACGTTTTCTATTAAATCCAAACAGTTGTCCAATTTTGTTATTGATATTTTTTTTTCTTCATTTAATGGGTTGCTAACAAAATTGATTGAATTTGATCCAGGATTAGACTGGTTTAAATTAAGAGTCATGATTCCATCGGAATTATACAGACCCAGATTTAAAGTTACTACTTTATTATCTAAATTATTTGCATTAACATTTTTCAAAAACAGTTCATAAGATTCTTCGAACGGTTCAAATCCATATATTTGTAGCTTGTCATCATTTTTAAACTTGTTACCAAGCAATATTGAGTATAAGCCAAAGTCTGCCCCTATATCGAGATAAGCAATAGTTCTCCCTCTATTCAGCATTTTTCTTATAATCCCTATTGTAAAATTTATGTCTGGCCTTTCGAAATCAGGTGACGCACAAATTGCATCAAAAGTTTTTGGTCGAATGTTAAATTTGCCAAATATTGAAACCACATAATTGAAATTGGCATACTTTATCCAATTAATTTTAGTAAATATTTTTGAAAAAATATATACCACGTTTAATAGAAATATTTTGCCGACTGGATATTTTATTTCAAATAAATTCACAATAATTTTACGCCCAATATATTGTAAATAAAAAATTAGTCTCATCATTTATTTTGTGTCATTGTTAATTTTTTTACCGCAATAAAAAACATTCTTCCAAAAAAGACCTTTCCAAACAACAAGCTCAGTGCTTTTTCCATTAAAACTACGCAATCAGAATATAATTTATTATTAGAAAAATTATAAATAACATCTGGAATTCTTGTAAAACTTTGCAAATCTAGAATTTTTAAACCACTTTGTTTGCACAAATTAGCTAATTCTTTTTTGCTTGTTCTGTAATAGGGTATAGAATATGTACCAAATATATTCAATGAATATTTATTGGGCATCGTAAAAACGGCAACTCCGCCATCATTCAATATATCTGTAATTTTTTTCACCATTTCTTTCCAATTTTTATTGTATTTTAATACCCTAATTGCAGATATAAAATCAAATTTTACTTCAAAGGGAATATTCTCTTTAGAAAAATCACATACTGCCATTTTTTGTATTCTATTGTTTTCTTTAAATTTTTCTTTACAAAATTTAACCATTTCATCAGAAATATCAATTCCATATAATTCTGCAACTTCACTATTTGCCAGATAGTTTTCCAATATTCTTCCTGATCCAACACCAATATCAAGTCCCCGCCTTACCTCTTTTTTATTGAGAAAATTATTAATAAAAGTCATCTCCCTGGAATGCATGTACTGCTTAGACTTATTTTTCCAAACATTTCCGTACGTCTCTCCCATTTCATCCCAGTGTTTTTTATTTTGATTTTCCATACATTAATATTTTTTTAAAATTAAAATTAGTTATTTTTATATATTTATAATTCAAATTGTTATTTAGGAAATTAATTTTGGAAAAAAATTCTTTTATATAATTTTCCTCAGATATAATTGCTCTAGAAAAATTGTTATTTATAAAAAATAAAGAGCATAAGAGAAGGAAGTCATCAATTTTTTTACCACTACCTTCGGTAATTTCATAATTTTTTTCAGTACAATTTTCTAACAAAAAAAGCTGGTCGTATTCAATACTTTTTGAAATAATACTATCATTTAAATTATTAAAAAGTTTCTTGTTAATTGATCGTCCAAAATTACTGCTAAAACATGCGGATGGATAAACTTTTTTTTCGTTAGTGTTTATAATTAAAGCATCCTCAGCAATATACTTAGCTCCCAATTCTATCATTTCGCACATAAAGCTAGTTTTTCCGTTAAATCCGGGAGATATTATACAAAAAACTTCATTATTATAAGAAAAAGCACAACCCCTATAAACATTGAATTCATTTAAAAACAAGTCAAGATTTATTAAATCTGCTATATGTCTTCCTGCAGGATAAATGCTGCCAATCTCGAAAGATAAATATGAATAGTTTTTATTTATATAAAAAATTTTATTTTTTATATCGTATTTAAATTTTAGAGAAAAACCTAATATCTTTCTCTCATAATACCAGCTACCTTCTTTTTTTATATAATAACCACTCCTGAATTCATACTTATCAGGAATTACAATGTCATTTTCTATAACTATTTTGTAATGAAACTTATTCTTATTTTCAACCATTGAAAAAAAATTCAAATTTTCGGCAAAACTAAAGCCTCTAATTTTATTCAAATTTGTATCAAAAGAAACTAAATCTGGAATAATGTTTTTATACATGTATTTTAATTTTTCCGATTACAAAACCCATTCCCCCAAAACCAAATTTGAAAAAATTATAAGCTATGAAGGCGATTCCTAAAATCGGATGCTTAACGAATTTTTTCCAATTCTTTATATAAACA
>CAZFCX010000028.1:0-728 GCA_964517825.1 uncultured Bdellovibrionales bacterium | reverse complement strand
GCCGATGAATGCGTGATGTCATATTTGTACATATCAACTTCAAATTTTCTCACTTTGGCTATCCAGGAAACCCGGACGTCCGGAGAATTATGCACGACCACAGCATCGAAACCCTCCTGAATTTTATTTACGCACTGCTCAACAACTTCTCTGTCTAAAACAAAATCCGAATCAATTTTGTAGACATATTCCCCGCCGGCTTGCGCAACGCCAAAATTTACCTGCGCGCTTCTTTCCGGTTCATGATTCAAAACTTTATTCGTAAATTTCTTCGCGATTTCTTTCGTTTTGTCGGTGGAATTATTATCAACCACGATTATTTCCAAATTTTCATATGTCTGATTTTTTACTGATTCCAAACATTTTTTCAGAAACTTCTCGGAATTTTTTGTCGGGACTATAACTGAAACTAAACAGTTCATAAGGTTAGAAAGTCAGAAAGTTATAAAGTTCACCCCAGTTAAATTGCTTCGCTCCACCTTTAGTGAATTTAACGGGGTAAATCAGGTTTAATTCAGGCCGATTGCCTTTTTAAAATCTTCATAGCTTTTTTCAAATGTTATTTCTTTGCTCCAATTCCAGGCATTTTGCCGTAATCTTTCATATTCAACTTTATCTTCCAAAATTTTCACAATCTTCTGGCTAAGATTTTCCGGATTGTTTTTTTCGCAAATTATCCCCGTTTCCCCATTTCTGACGCTATCTCTGAGACCATCAACATCATAGAC
>CAZFCX010000027.1:0-12910 GCA_964517825.1 uncultured Bdellovibrionales bacterium | reverse complement strand
ATGGCTCGTGCGGATTGTTTTTGCCATCAAATTTGTCACATATTGGGCGTTTTCAAAGTTTTTCTGCAATTTTTTTTGATTTGCATAATTTTTAAAAAAACTGGCAAAACTTCCCGTTAGCAGCACCATCGCTAAAGAGAAAATGAATACGGAAATAATGACTTCCACCAAAGAAAAACCTTTTTTTGTTATTTGTTTTTTCATAAAAATCGCTAATTTGGCAGATCGGGCAAAACCGAAATTGCCGAAACGCATTTATTGCCCAATGTGCAATTATTAGAAATGTCGCAACCTGAAAAGCTAAACCCTCCATTCCTCCATGTCACAAAAGAATTAACAGTTACTACTCTGTGAGAATAAGGAGTTGTTGCCACGCTTCCCGCAACACTTAAACAAATTTTTCTATAAAATTTAGAAGCTGTTCCGGTGCTGTGGGAAAAAAATCTATTTGAACCACTTGACGGAATGCGCAATTGATACGATTGATTAATATCTGCGGGACGGCTAAAAGTTGAAGAATAATCTACCCTTCCGGTAAATGGTCCGCCTGCATTTTCATAATCCGATCCAAGGTTGTTGTTTTCTTTTAAATTCCTGATTAATTCAATCCCTTCTTGCGCCAATTGCGCAGCTATGACTTGATTCTTAGAGTCTTGAATGCTTTTGCTGCTATTAGTTAAAAGAAAAACAACTCCCGTAATAGCCAACACCATAATAATAACGGCAAATAAAACTTCAATCAGGGAAAAGCCTTTTTTTATTTTTTTTTGTTTTATTTTTTTCATACGAAAAGAGCGCGAAAAAATTTTTATTTAAAAAATTTAACAGCCGCAGGAAGGATTTTTTTCCTCAATAATATTGCCGGAACTGCAAACGCAAACACTGCCCTTTATGCTGGAATTGTTTGCTGATGTCAGAACAATCTTGCCGTTAACTGTCGTGCCATGGGGCACTTCGAAATTAATATCATTTCCTGAAATTTTTACATTATTTTTCCCCTGATTAACTTTTATATTTTGCTCGCTTTCAACGCCATTAGAACAGTTTCTATAAATTATCTTATATTCATAATCGTTTGCAACAGAAAATTCCGATGAACAAATTACGGCTGAATTGACATTTTTTCCATTCAAAGCATCACTTTGCAATGCCCTGATTTGCGCAGCGACTTGCCTCGTTGCCATTTCAACTTCCTTTTCAAGCTTGCTTCTTCTATTGTAATTTACAAACAAAACTCCGGTCATAATAGCAATGATTGCTATCGCGAAAATCAATTCAGTCATTGAAAATCCGTTTTTAACTAAAAACAACTTTTCCCTCTTTCCTGAAAATATGTTTTTCATAATTTATTCAGCTTTAAAAATATAAAGTATCAATAGATTTTAGAATTGGAAAAATTTGCGGCAAAATTATCATCAAAAAAACTCCGGCAATCAAAAATGGAGCAAAAGGCACTTGGCTTTTGAGAGTCTTCTTGCGCATGACAATAAGGCCTACGCTTATAATCGCTCCAATAGCAAAAGAAATCATCAGCGTCCAGATAATTTCCGGCCAACCTACGATAAAGCCTGCCAGCATACCGATGTATGCGTCTCCATATCCCATCCATGTTTCCTTGGAATATGCCGCTAGAGCGAAGAAAAACATGAAAGCCACCAACCCTCCGGCAATTGCGGAAATCGTTTTTAAATCAAAAACAGAAAGAATGAAAATTTTGCCAATCAAAAATTAAGAAATAAACAGCCGTAACTCCAACCCCCATCCACAAAATCAGCATGGGGATTTCCATATACTTCAAATCGTAAATAAATATGATTTCTAAAAGAGAAAATACCACCAGATAGAAGGCCGTCAAAAGCCAGCTGGAAGAATCATAAACAGAGAAAAAACAAAATCCAATCAGCGCGAAAATGACCCCTGTTGCAAATTCCGTTGCCGGATATTGCCAGGAAATCTTCTCCCCGCAATCGCGGCATCTGGCTGAAAGAAGTATAAAACTTAAAATCGGGATATTGTCAAACCAGCGGATTTTCTTTTTGCATTTGGGACAGTGCGAACGTTCCAAAAGCGACTCAACTGCATTGAGACGATAGACAACGGCATTCAGGAAGCTGCCGATAATAAGACCGAGGATGAAAAATATTATTGCCATTTTATTAACTGATTAATTTTTCTTGCCTTTTAATTATATCATAAATATTTTCAAAAGACAAAAGCAAGCAAATTATTTTGCCTGCTAAATTGATCAGTTTAGTCGCAAAAATAACATTATATTGCTTGCCACGAATGACAAGCAAGTAAATACTATTTAGTTGCATCCTTCAGGTCTGGTAACTTGAGTCATATTAACAGTCCAGTTCCCATTACAAGCTGTTATACCAGTATTGTCAACAGCAACTGTATAACTAGGAGTGTCTGCAGAACATTGTGCTCCCACTGTATATGCCATTGTTGTTCCTCCTCCTCCAGTTGTTGGCAATGTTCCAGTAATTGTAGCATCACTGCAAATATTACCAGTCGTATTAAGGGTATTTGTAGCATTAATTGCACAACATGCAGCTATACCAGCTTTAACACTGGAAAGTGACTGCTGAACAGTGGCAACTGCAGCTTTATTCCTGGCTGAACTTGTGCTAACCAAAATAACTCCCGCCAAAATACCGATGATAGCAATAACTATCAAAAGTTCAATCAACGTGAAACCTTTTTGCATTTTCTTCATAATTTCACACCTCCTTTCGCCAATTTCGCTAAAATCTCCGATTTTAAAGCAAAATTGAGCGTCCGTCATTTCTTTTTGAAAACCCGTGGGTTTAAACCAACATAATCATCACGTGTTCTTTCAAAGAAATTCCGAACTGCCCATTTTCCAAAAATCTTTGAAACTTAACAAAATCTTTTAATTTTTATTTACCTATAAACTTTCAGAATTTTTATATTATTCGCAACCATTTTTTGCAAGACTGCAAGTTATTATTTCTGAGCCTTTTGTAAGGGTGTACGCGTAACTACCAGCCGCCAATGTCCCACTAGAAGATGCGTAGTTCCAGCCTGTCTTTGAGTATATGTTAGGCCATGTTGTATTATGCCCACTTGCAAAAGCTGTGCAGGCTGTCGTTGAACAACATATCCTTCCGTCACCTGCTGGCGTTGCTGAAGATACCACACCCCCATCATCTGCACACGTAACTAATTCTGGTAAAACACTAGACGCCGTCGTCAACGCTGAAGCTTTTCTTGCTTTTTCCCTGGCGCTAGTCATATTAACAGTTACCACGCCAGTTAAAATACCTATGATTGCGATTACAATTAAAAGTTCAACAAGAGTAAACCCCCGCCTTATGGGTAGGCAGGCTTTTTTTGGCAATAATTTTTTTCTTTTTTTCATATTTTTATTTTTTATATCAATAAGCGCTAATTTATTCGTTAATTATAGCACATTTCCACAAAAAAGCCTGTGTATAACCTTTTTGGCTTTTATTATATTGCGCTTGTTAAACTGTATATTGGCATTAAAACGGCAAAAACTATAACTGCTACTCCCACTCCCAAAATGCAGATCATAATCGGTTCCAGCATAGTTGATAAATTGCGCGCTATTCGATCTGTTTCTTTGCCATAAAAATCCGAAATGTGTCTGAGCACTTCGCTTATCTTTCCAGATTCTTCTCCGATTTTTATCATTTGAGCGACAATCGGAGGAAAATACTGACTGCGCGCAAAAACATTGCTCATGGATCCGCCGGTTTTAACTTCATCAGCTGCCCGCAAAATAACGCTTTCATAAGATTTGTTGTTGACAACTTCGCTCACAATAATCAGCGCTCTAACAATTGGAATTCCTCCGTCCAAAAGCACGGAAAGATTTTCTGCGAATCTTGATATGTAGATATATCTAAAAATGTCGCCTACGATAGGTATTTTTAACTTTATTGCGTCAAATTCTTTTTTACCGTCTTCTGTTTTAATATAATTAACAATCGCCGCAATAACCAATATTATGGCAAACAATACGCCCCACCAATATTGACTCATAAAGTCGCCGACAGCCATAAGAACTTTGGTGTACCACGGTATCTCAACATTCAAGTCCTTGAAAACTGCTGTGAGTTTTGGCAGTACGATTGTAAAAACTACAAATCCGATTATAATTGCAGCCGTAACAACAAAGGCGGGATAAAACAGAGCTCCTTTTATTTTAGAATTCATTTCATAATTTTTTTCGGTATTGTCGGCTAAAAATAGGACTGAACGCTGCAAATTTCCGGAAATTTCACCGGCTTTGACCATACTAACGGCCAATGTTTTGAAAGCCAAAGGATGTTTGCTCATAGCCTCAGACAAGGAAGACCCATCTTCAATGTCTCCTATCATCTCTTTTATTATTGCCTTCAAATATATGTTTTCGGTCTGATCGCCTATTGCTTTAAGCGAGGATACTATAGGCACTTTAGCCTCCAATAGTGTTGCCATCTGCCTGAAAAAAAATGCAAGCTCTTTGCCTTTTATTCCTTCCCAAAGACGACTGACTTCCTTAAACACACCAGAAACCTCTTTTTCTTTTTCAACAGACAAAGGAATAAAGCCTTTTTCCTGAATGATTGCAATAGCCGCTTCGTTAGTGGTCGCTTCCACGTTGCCTTCATGCAGGTTTCCCTTTGAGTCTTTTGCTTGAAATGAAAAACGCATATTTTTGCTATTTTAAACGTTCTAACCTTAAAAAGTTCGAACGCTTAGACTTTTTAAATTGTTTATTGTTTTTTATTGACTAACATTTGCAAATAGTCTTTGTTTTTTGTATATACAAAAGCGTCATCCGCAGTTATTAAACCCCTGTGAACCAAATCAGCCAGCGATTTATCCAAAGAAACCATTCCTTCCCTAAGGCTTGTTTCAATTACCGAATCAACCTGATAGGTTTTGCTTTCTCGAATTAGATTTTCAATAGCATGATTGTTGATCATTATTTCCAAAGCTGGGATTCTGCCTCCGCCGACTTGCGGCACCAATCTTTGCGAAACCACACCCAAAAGAACGCTGGCCAACTGCGAACGAACCTGATTTTGCTGATGCGCCGGAAAAACATCGATGATTCTGTCTATGGTCTGTGAAGTATCATTAGTGTGCAAGGTTGCCAAAATCAAATGGCCTGTTTCTGCGGCCGTCATGGCTGTGCTGATGGTGTCCAGGTCCCGCAATTCTCCAATCAGAACAACATTGGCGTCTTCGCGAAAAACACTGCGCAAACCATCGGAAAAAGATTTGGTGTCCCTGCCGACTTCTCTTTGATTGATAATGCACCTGTCCTGTTCATAAACATATTCGACCGGATCTTCAATTGTGACAATGTGCTTGTCCTGATTGTGATTGACAAAATCAATCATAGCGGAAAGAGTGGTGGATTTTCCATGGCCAACAGGTCCAGTGATTAAAAGCAGTCCTTGAGGTTTATGGGTAAATTCGTATAGAACTGTTGGTATGTTCAATTCTTCAAGCGTAAAAATCCGCCCTGAAATCATACGCATAGCTACACTGACATTTCCTTGCTGAAAAAAAACATTTGTTCTGAAACGAATTTTATTTTCAAGATTATAGGAAAAATCGACCTGTCCTTCTTCAAGCAATTTCTTTTTATTGTCCTCACTCAGCAAGGCATTACTAAGTGCTTTGGTGTCTTCTGGTCCGAGAATATTTTCCTGTGTCAGCGGATAGAGTTTTCCGTCTATGCGCAGTGTTGGATATCTTCCCACAACCAAATGCATATCGGAAGCGTTTTGTTGGGCAGCCAATTTCAAAAGATTTTTCATTCTTTGTTCACTGTGGTCTACATTCATGTTTATTTTTATTTTTAATTTTTAAAATTTTATGTAGATTTTCCCGACTATGCAATTATTATATCAAAATTTTATCCTTTTAGCAAAGTGTTTACTTTATCGAAAACTTCCGAAGGGGTAAAATGGGATTTGATAAGATAGCCATCGATTCCCATTTTCTCACTTTCACTTATTTTTTCTTTTTCTGAAATATTGGTGAGCATGATTATTGGAATTTTTTTCCATCTTTCTTCGCTTTTTATTTTTTTCAGCGTTTCTGTTCCGTCCATATGCGGCATAATTATGTCCAAAAGTATTGCATCAGGCTGAAAACTTTCCATTTTTTTTAAAGCTTCTACTCCATTATTGGCCACAACCACTTCATAGCCTTCCTGTGAAAATTTAACCTGATATATATCACTAATAAACACATCATCCTCAACAATTAAAATTTTCTTTTTTTCTTCTTCCATATGCGCGCAATTTTCAACTTTTTTATTAAAAATTAAAAATTAAAAATTAAAAAATTTTTATCTATCCCCTGTCGTCTTCCACTTCTCCTCCAACGCTTTTGCTGCCCTCAGTCACGCGTTCAATTTCTTCCATTGTTGTTATACCTGAAATTACCTTTAAAATGCCGTCCTGTTTTATTTTTATGACTCCTTGATTTTCGGCATATTTTTGAATTTCAATTTCAGACCCTTCTTTTTCGGATATTATTTCTTTGATTTCCTTGTTTATTTCCAGGGCTTCAAAAATAGCCACTCTTCCCTTATATCCCGTATTTCCGCACTCTTCACAGCCCTTGCCTTCATAAACATGAATTCCTTTTGAAAGATCGACTTTGTATTTTTCAAGTTCTTGCGGGGATATATTCTCTATTTGCGCTTGGATGTCTTCCAGAATATTTTTAGGAATTTTGGCTTCTCGCTTGCAATTCTGGCATATTCTGCGCACCAAACGTTGCGCCGCAACAACCCGAAGAGAAGACGCCAGCAAAAAAGGTTCTATTCCCATATCTATCAACCGGGGAATGGCTCCGATTGAACTGTTGGTGTGAAGCGTAGAAAGAACCAGATGTCCTGTCAGTGCGGCATGGATAGTAAGTTCGGCAGTTTCATTGTCGCGAATCTCTCCAACCATGATGACATTCGGGTCCTGACGCAGAATTGACCGAAGTCCGCTGGCAAAAGTATAGCCAATTTCAGGATTGATCTGGCTCTGATTGATTCCGCTAATGGAATATTCCACCGGATCCTCGAGCGTGATGATATTGCGTTCCTCTTTGTTTAGAATATCCAAACATGCATAGAGAGTCGTTGACTTTCCGCTGCCGGTTGGTCCGGTCATCAGGATTATTCCGTAGGGTTCTTTGATGTTTTTTACCAATATTTCTTTTCCTTTGCCAATAAGGCCCATGCCTTCTAAGTTCACCATCTTGTTGCCAGTGTCTAAAAGGCGCAAAACTATTTTTTCGCCATCCACCACTGGCAAAGTCGAAACACGGAAATCTACCGCGTGCTTGCTCTCGTCAACAAGTTTGAAACGTCCGTCCTGAGGTTTTCTTTTTTCGTCAATTTTAAGATTGGAAAGAATTTTTATTCTTGAAACAACCGCTCGCCCGACTTCTTTTGGAATCGACAATGATGAGTGCAGAATTCCGTCCACACGAAAACGAATCCTGTATTCTTTATTAAAAGGTTCTACGTGGATATCGCTTGCTTTTCCCTCAATAGCATGGCGGGTAATGACACTGAGCAATTTCGTTACAGGAGCGGATTGAATGGTGTCCTTTGAGTTTCTTTTGTTTTCATCTTCCGTATTATCAAGAACATCGCCCTGCAATGTTTCCATCGCTTCCTGAATTACTTTTTCCGTGCCACCCGAATATTCTTCTAGCATTTTCTTTAAAACATCTTCACTAACAAGATACAAATCCAGTTCCAGTTTTTTTTTCTCAACAATAAACCGCAGAACATTCAACGTGTCTATATTGTTGGGATCAACAATACCGACCTTAACTTTGTTTTCGTTTTTTTCAAAAGCAATAATTTTATGCTGCTTGGAAATATCGCGAGAAATAACACTCAGCGCTTCGCTGCTTATTTTGATCGGCTCATCCAAATAGGGCATGCCTAAAAGATCAGCCTTTTCGGCTAAACTATTGACATCTTTCTTCACGCCAATATTAGAATTATTTTTTTTGAACTGTTTTGTTTTTGTTTCCTCAGGCATAGTTTAAATCTTCTTGGCCCATGAATCGACCTAAATGATTTACAGCACAGAAAACCTCCCGCTCTTTAAATCAAAGACCTCTTTAAAATTACGGCAAAAATGGATTGCTTTTCCCTTCTCCCACGCTGTTTGGGCTAGGCAACGAAGAAATAATCTTTGGCGAAGTATATTCAGACAATGCCTGAACAACGGTGCTGTCCAGAGAATTTTCAAGTTCTTCGAGATCGCCTATGCTGCTAATTTTTCTTTGGCCCAAGTAGCCGAAATCAGCAACAATCTTAGCTAGAATATTGCTTGACTGAGAAATTTCAGGATTGTTATTCTCCGTGACTCCTTGTTCCTGAACATAAATTCTAACTGATTTTAGACTGTTAAAAAGAGGCATCTTTTGAAACTGATCCAGAAACAATTGGATTTTTTCATAATCACCCAAAATGTCTATTTTGGCCTCACTAAGTTGCAATTTTTTTTGCTGTGTGTTTTCCGGAACGATTCCAGTGTCAGAAGCCGGAACTGAATTTGGCGTTTCTTGTTTTTTTTCAACTATGGCCATGTCAGATATAAAAACCTGGGAATCACTGGCCAAACGATTGACTCCGGCTATGATTTGTTCTTCTTTTCTGCTAACAGGCAAATAGTTGATGATTTTACTTTTATCAATTTTATTGCTGCTAATTTGCTGGTTCAGTGTTTTCACAGTTTCTTCTTTTTCTTTGACGCCTTGCAGATCTTTTTGAATGTTGTTTTTTTCTTCATTAACTGGACCAATATTTTTTATTTCCGGCAGGATGTAATTGAAAAAAACAAACACGCAGACTATCAACGTCAGTGGGAAAAACAAAAGTTTTAAACGCATTTTTTTATGCTCCGATTTAATATTTTATCTTAATAAAACAAAAATGGAGGCAAATTTTAAGATTTATTTAAAATTTTAAACTAATTAAAACTCAAGGAACTTTTTTTATTTCAAATACATTTCCGTGCTGCATTCAATGCCGTTTTCGTCTCTGGCAATTTTGACAAGATTGGCATCTTTGAAATTTTTTGAACTTTTTAGAGTTGCCAGCTGCTGTGCTATATCACTGTAATTATTTGACCTGAAAGTGATCTTGACTTTTCCGTCTTCACTGTATTCAAAGTCTGTAACTAAAATACTCTTATTAATGTCAGCTTCAAAACTGTCTAAAACCGCTACCATCTGAACACTTTGAACTTTTCCGTCTTGTATTTTTAGATTGTTTTTTACATGCTCAATGCGGGCTTGCAGATCAACAATTTCTCCAAGCTCTTTTAGGTTAATGAGGCTGTTGCTTTTCTGCTTAACCTCGTCGCGCAGGTTCTCATTAGTTTTGTTTGTCTGATATATATACAATTTCAGACCCAAAAGCACCAGCATAGTAAGCACCAATATTCCCAGCGCAAAAAACACGCCGCCACTGAAAAAACTGTTGCTGCTTGCAAGTTTCTTTTTTAATTCTTGATCGTCTTGATAAAGATTTATTGTAGTCATTTTTTATTATTCGCTTAAATATGCCTTTGGCAAATATTTAACCGAAATGATTTTATTTTATTTATTTTATAAAAATTTTATTTCTATTGCCGTTTATACTCTTCCACACCTCTAAGCGCCAAACCCAGAGCGACCGAAAATGACCCGCCCAAGTTCTCAGCCAGTTTTTTGGCATCATCCTTTACAACTACCCTGCTCCAGGGATTTCCGATTGTCGCTTTTGTTTCCAATAGGCGCGTGAAATATTCTTCCAAACCCTTCATTTTTGAAGTGCCGCCGGAAAGCAAAATTCCGTCAATTCTCGCATCCCTGTTTTTCGTCCTATAAAGATTCAATATTCTTTTAGCTTCACTGGCGATAAACTCCAGAATAGGAATGACTAAGGCTGTTTCTTTATTGTTTAAGAAATCCCTTTCACCTTTTTTCAGTGCATCTGCTCTTTGTTTTGATATTTTCATGCTATCTGCTATAGCTGAAGTAATTTCGTTGCCTCCCGTATCGATATTTCGATTAACTACTATGACGCCTTTTTCAACTAAAATTATATTGGTTGCCTGCGATCCAATATCAATAATCAGAAAATTGCCCGGGTCATCCCCAACCAAGGACCTGACTATTGAAAATGTTTCCAGTTCAATGGCTCCAACTTTGATTTTTGCGCCGGACGCAAATTTGCCATAGCGATCGATATCTTTTTTTGGAGCAGCAACCAAAAGAACTTTTATTTTTTTAGAATTAGCATTATTGTCTATTTTGTTGATCAAAACAGAATCCGAACTATCTATATGCTCAATAACTTCCCAGCTCATTGAAACTTCGTCTAACGAAACAGGAATATATTTATGCGCCTCAAACTGGATTGCTTTTGATAATTCTTCTTCTTCCATTTCCGGCATTTCTATGATAGTTATCAGCCCATTGAAACCGGGAAGAGAGATGTTTGCAGTTTTTGTTTTAGTTTTCATTTTTTCAAACAAAGCTTCCAGAGCATGAACAACATTTTCTTCATAAACAGAAGTTTTTTCATCCCCAATTTTATTTTTTGTCTTGTCAGACAAAAAACTCATATCGGCAATTCCGTAATTCTCCAAAAAAGCTTTTTGATCCTTATAGGAAAGTTCGACAGCCTTAATAGAAGAAGTCCCGAAATCAACTCCAATAAAATGATTGCTTTTACCTTTTAAAAATTCCAGCATTTTTGTGTTTGTGTTAAATTGAAGATATTGTGCTACGTTAATATAATAACATATTTAATAAAAACAAACAACCATGCTAGTGGAGTTATTCACAATTTTCCGTAAAATCCATACTTTTGCCTTGAATATTCTCTTTCCCATCAAGTGCGTTTTCTGTGCAAAAGAAGGAGAGTGGCTTTGCCAGGACTGTTTTGAGAAAATAAAATTTCTTGACGACCATGTCTGCGGAGTTTGCGAAAAAATGATCACTCCGGACGGCCGCACCTGCCAAAACTGCAGAAAAAAATCCCATCTCAGCGGACTCATTGTAGCTGCTTCCTACAAAAACACATTAATCGCCCGCCTGGTGCATTTATACAAATACCGTTTCGTCGTTGACCTACATAAAGAATTGGGAAAAATTCTGGCAAAAGCTCTTCAGAAAACCGAAATTCCCCTGCCTGACATTATTGTTCCAGTTCCGCTTCATCCAAAGAGGCTCCGTTGGCGCGGTTTCAATCAGTCACTTCTATTGGCCAGACACCTTTCCGCAAATCTTCTGCCGCAATTTGAAATTCCCCTGAAAGAATGCCTGGTTCGCAACCGTTATACCCCGCCGCAGATGAAAATTAAAAATTATCAAAGCCGCCAGCAAAATCTGGCTAACGCATTTTCGATAGTAGCACCGGAAGAAGTGAAAGATAGGATTGTATTATTGGTTGATGATGTTGCCACAACCGGTTCCACTATTTTTGAATGCGCTAAGGTTTTGAAACAATCCGGTGCCAAAGAAGTTTTTGCCATCGTCATCGCCCGGCAGGAAATGAAAAAACATGACTCTCGGGGTTGAATAAAACGAACAATTGCGTTAAGATAATATTGGTAAAATAAACTGTAAAATATAAAAATAATATGCCTTCTCCTAGACAACTAGCCAAAGAAATATTAAAGGAATTGACAGAAGCAGAAATAGGAAAATTATCCAGAGCCAAGTTTGATACCAATAAGCTAAATTACACTGAAGAGTGGGATTATATGCATAAGCGATTTGAACCTGTTTTTGATCGTTTTCTTGTTGACGAAAAAGAAAGGGATGAAAAAACAAGCAAAGTTATTTACGAGTTAATATTATTAAAAAATGAAAGATTGAGAGATTCATCTGAAACTGATGAATATAAAAGACCAAGAAAACCCACCAAGAGATTGCACGAGATAAAATATCCTGATGCATATAATGACAATAAGCCAGAGGTCGTTATAGAAAAAGATGCTGAAGGAAACATATATCACAAAATAAAAGAATCAGAAAAATCCGAAGCATCAAAAACTGAAGCATCCAAAACAAGAAAAACCATACCGGAAAACGCAGAAAATGTTAATTTATTTCCCGAATTGTTTAATAAGCCTAAATAAGAATTTTATAAGGGCATATTTTTGCCTATTGACGAAAATAATAAAATATGCTATAAGAAGATGTTAGCAACGTTTTTTCTAGTTGTTTAACAAATACATAATGGGGGGGTAAGGATGCTACTAAAAATAACGAAAGAGGAAGCAAAAAAAATCGGAATATTGTTAGAGGGGTGTAAATTTACAAAACAGCAAGTTGAAGAGGCAGATGGCACTGACATGTTAAAAGCATGCTCAAGTGGCAGACAAAAAAACCCAATTCCAAGACCTAAGATTCTGTTGGAAAAAACGCCTGGAGCAATTTTCAAGAACAGAGCATGGGATCATTTTTACCTCCTGATTCAAGTTTTTTTAAAAAATCTTGAGGAAAATAATTATCCGATTGACAAATTTGATTTTGAACTTGAGTTTCTATTTCGAGACAATGTTAGCTTTGTTCTGCGAATCAAGGAAGACACTGCCGCGAAAACATTGGGCCTAGAAAAAGAAAACAGCTTAAAAGACCCTAGGCCCGAAATGATAATTCCCGAAGTTGGGGAAAAAATAAGTAAGCCTCAATCACAATTGAAGCATTGAAGCTTACTGAAGCGCAATTATAAAACCAGGGGGAACCGAAACAACGGTTCCCCGCTTTTTATTTTAGCCAACAAAATAAACCGGATTTGACCGGTTTTTTATTTGGCGGAAAGGCAGGGATTCGACCTCGACTAAATTTTTGCCGTCGCAAAAATTTGTCTGGTCACCGCCTCGCGGTTTTGCCTGCTGGC
>CAZFCX010000026.1:0-13227 GCA_964517825.1 uncultured Bdellovibrionales bacterium | reverse complement strand
TGTGTTATCCGAATTTGAACATTGACCGAAGTCAATGAAAGACCAATAGATTATACCCTGAATAAATTCAGAGCTTCACCTTAACTCCCTAGAAAGGAGGTGATGGCGACTTAACAGCTTACGCTGTTTGCGTCTTTAATGGCTTCGCCTTCCATCCCACAGCTTCCGACTAATTCGCCAAGTAGCGACTTCACCCACTACTGCAATTATTTTGCTCTAATTAAATTATTAACGAAACTTTTATTAAATAGCTCTCAACAATTCAGAACAATTTTCCACTCTCTGAAATCTAACATCATCTAACTGCTCAAAATGTTTTTCTCCGCAATAAATTTTCTGCTTCTCACTCTCTCTAATCTCTCCTTCCGCTTTCGTTTCCGCGACAAAATATATTTTCTTATCATTCTGAAGAACGATAGCCCAGTCTGGATTATAAGAACCAATTGGAGTTTGAATCTTAAACCAATATGGCAACTTGAAATAAAATCTCACATTGTCCATTGATTCCAAGTCCTTCGCAAATTGGCTTTCAACATTTGAATCTATCAGAATATGATTGTAAATCGTCTTGTCTTCATTCTGAACTTTCACCACATTATCCAAATAGCTGTGCAGTTCGTCATTCTCAAACAGCTCCATCGCATAATAACTATTATCGCCTTTCAGTTTTTCATATTTGATTCCGTCCAGCATCAGTTTTTCCAGTGTTCCTTTGATAACGTTTGTGGCGAAGTCCATAAACTGCTGGGGGTTCTTGTCTATATCGTTTCCAAGTCTCGACCGCTGAATAATTTTGAGAATAGTGTCTTTAGTAAGTTTTGTCTTATTCTGGATATATCCCAAAACGTCTGGGATTATTTTATTTTCCGCATTGTATTCAATTCTTTTCTCACTAACGTTAGCGAGTCCTGTCGTCACTCCCTCCGTGGTAATGTTTATTTTCGCCTTGAGGCTCACAATCTTGGGCGTGGTGATGTCTATCTTGGACAATTCTTCGCCAGCCATCTCAACCAAATCATCAGTCTTGTATTCCACCTGATAACGAGTCTTGTGCTTGATTTTCTCCCAAAGTTCTTTGAAATCCTCGCTTAATTTATATGCCTTGGTGAGTTTCACCCTGACTTCCTTCCGCTTGTTTTTGATTCTTCCTCCAAAATCAACATTGCATTCATCCTCAATTTCATTCTGCAGTTTTTTGGCAAAGTCCTCATATCTCTCATTGGCAATCACAGTCAGCTTATTGATATTATCATCAAAAATCCTTTGCCCATCCTGATTGACTGGCAAACGCAATCCTCTTCCAATTTCCTGCCTCTTCTTTATTTCACTTTGCGTTTCATTGAGCGTGCAAATCTGAAACACGTTCGGATTGTCCCAGCCCTCCCTAAGTGCCGAGTGAGAAAAGATAAACCTGAGAGGCTCGTCCATTGAGAGCAACCTTTCTTTGTCTTTCATAATCAGAGAATAAGTATCGTCATCTAGCGAACTATCGCCTTTCGTATCTTTGAGTTGCCCTTTCTTGTCCTGTGAAAAATATCCATTGTGGACTTCTTCCACCGAGTTTGGTATCACGCCCCTAAAATTTGGATTGGATTTTACCTCATTGAATACTTCTTCAAACCACTGAGCAATTTTTCCTTTCTGGACAGTATTGTTCACATATTCCCTGTAATTTGCGACTCTATCAATGAAAAACAATGATAGCACTTTTATGCCCTTTTCTTTCAGCGTTTTTTCTTTATCAAAATGATTAAGAATAGTCTGGCGTATCTGCAACTTCATTATCTCGTCATTGAGTCCTCCCCAGCTCTCACCGACATATATGGTCTTTCCGTTAGAAAAAGTTATAGACTGAGCCATCACGTCAACGGCATCAACGACATATCCTCTATATATTTCTCTTTCGCCAGAGAGCCTGAATAAGTCGCACTCACCAGAAGTTCTGGATGATTTCTTGATAGCGACCGATTTTCTCTTAATACCGTTATTATCGTTAACATCTATTTTAAGTTTAACGGATATGGTATTTTTCTGAGACTTCACTGATTCCAATTCTAAATACGGAGCATTCTGATTGTTTTCTTCCAATACCGAATCCACCTCAATCTTTTTGACCAATCCTAAATCATAGGCTTTGACTGGGTCTAGTTTATAGATGAGATTGTAATGATATTTGTGAGTGGCGGAATAACGGAGCGTGCAAAGCGGATTGAGATTGGCGATAGCTTTCTTCCTAATGTCAGTTTCCATATTCTGCGGTTCGTCCACAATCACAATCGGTTTTACCGACTGGATATATTCAATCGGCACACCCCAGTCGCTTTCTTGGTAAATGATATTGCCCTTTTTCTTTTCTTGGCTGAATTTAGCGAATGAATCGATATTGATGACCAAAATCTGCAGAGCGTTGTTCGTGGCGAAGTTTTTGAGCAGACCTCGCTTCTTTGGGTCATATACATAAAAATCCATCCCTGGATTGTCGTAGAGCATATTGAAATGCTCTTTGGTTATTTCCAAGTTCTTAATAACACCCTCTTTTATAGCGATGCTTGGCACGACTATAATAAATTTCTTGAATCCGTATTTTCTGTTCAGTTCGTGAATGGTTCGCAGATAGACATACGTCTTGCCAGTTCCTGTTTCCATTTCTATTGAGAAATTCAATCCGTCTTTCAAATGCTGATAGCTTCCGCCAACGCCAATCATTTCAGTTCCAATTGCTCCCACACCTATCCCACCGCCAGATTCTATTCCAGATTTTTCCAACTTATTCTGCTCTTGAATAACGTGCAGATTTTTAATAATTTCTTCCTCTTTCAATAACAGATTGTTGCCTACCACGAATCCGCCTTCAATAATGAGCTGTCCGTTGTTCTTTATTTCCAATTCAAAATCACCCTTATTCAAGGGTTGTCCGTTGAATATGCTGACGACCGAATTCACAGCATCTATTTGGTATTGTTGTTTGGAATCAAATTGTATTTTCATTTATTTGATGTTTGAGGCTGAAATTTTATTGTCTTTCCTTGCATCTATCAAAACTATATTTTCATTACCCTCTAAATTTAATAATTTGAGTGTCTTGTTAACCTTTAATAATTCGTCACTATTGAAATATAAGATAACTGCAATTCCCTTTTTGGTTACATTAACATCCTTGTATGTCTCCAGTTGATTTCGCAAATTATGCTCCAGCTTTTTATTCCTTGCCAACTTAAATTCTATTAGAGTAGAATCTCCACTTCCAAGAGATACTTTATAATCAACCGAACCCAATCCATTGTTAACTTCCCTATTCACATCATATTTTGTGCCATACCAAGTCAACCGAAACATCAACTGTAAATCTGATTCCTTTTTAACAGGCTCTTTCTTTTCGTAAAACAACCTATATCCATCCTGTTTTTCGATAAAATGTTTGAGATATTGAATTCGTTTTTGAGATTCTGAATATGTATCGCCACTTAGCTTATAAAAATCTGTTGCACTTTCCAGATGCCTAATTATTTCGGTTGTATTGTTTATGAAAATACCTATTACATTCGATACCTTTTCAAGGCTTATTTTCGTTGCCCTATCACCTTCGCTTTCTTTGAACTTAATGTAATAGTCAATCAATTCAGGATATTTCAGAATAGTTTTTGAAATAGCATTTTCCTCGTCACTCTTCTTGGGCTTTTTCGGTAGAAATGACAGGAAATAATTACTAATTTCGTCTCTTAACTGCTCGTTTGAAATACAATGCGGAATACTCTCAAAATCTTTGATTAAATCACGCCTGTTAATCCATATCTCATCTTTAGTTAGAATGTCCTGGGGAGTTAATAATACATAATCTCCATTGAAGTAGGGCAATATAAATTCTGCCCTTTCCCACGTCTGTGTCGTGTAATTAAATTTTACCTTATCAACAACAATTCTTTTTCTTGACCCTTCATCGAGATATTTATTCGCAAAATCCTGCGTGTAATTCAATAGATATCCCTTTATTAGATTGGCAGTAAAATCGCTTATATGGTCTCTACCGACACCTTTCTCAATAAGGCATAATTTTTCCAAGTGACTGCTTGCCGTTACCTTTTCTTTTCCAAAATCACTAAATATCTTATTTAGATTATTATTTAAAGAATTTGCGAATGAATTTCCGAGTCCATTTCCTCCGCTCCCATTATTTGAATAACCTAGCCATATTTGAGACACTTCTGGAAAAGTATACCAAGACTTAATGAGTCCGCTTCTTATTTCAACGCCATCGGATGATTTATCCCTTAAAAAGGTTAGATAATTTATTATTTCTTTGTGTAAATTTTGATATTCCTTTTTCTTGCTATTAAAAAGAAGAAATGGGTCAATAAATAGCGGTAAATCTGCTAACAGAGATATATCAATAGCACCATATTTTTCAATGACTTCTCTTTTAACTCCGAATATATCAGAGAAATATACCTTGGTCTCAACTTTACTATCCATTTTAATTACTAAATCACCTTGAAATCAATCTTCTCCTGCTCCATTTGAAGCGAGATATTGGTTTTAAGCTGGTCATTATTTTGGAAACATCCATCAAGACAAATAAATTTTTCTGGCTTGGCTTTTTGAATCTCCTCTGCAAGTTCTCTGGTTATTTTCTTTCCGAGATACACGACCAGTTTTCCGCCATCCAGCGAGTAGTATTTATCTTCGCCAAACGCTTTTACTTCGGTAGACACATTCAAATCCAGTCCGCTTTTCAGGATTAGCTCAAACAAGATATTTTCTTCTTTGCTTCCCTTTTCAACATTATCGACAAAATCCGCCATTGCCTCCAAAAGTTTTCCTGTGTTTTCAAATTTTCCCTGCCATAATTTGAAGTTTGATTTGTCTAATTTCAAAACCTTGAATCCAGTATCAACCTTGTTTTTCCCATCTTCGCTAATTTTCTTTCCAGCTCTGCGAATCCTTTCCTTGCTAATTTCCGCTATTGTTTTATACCCAGCTTTATACGCTTCGCTTTCTTCATCGCATAACTCTGGAAGCTGAACACAGATAAATCTTCTACTTCCTCCATCATCTGCATTTTGTTGCATCACTGCGTGAGCAGTTGTGCCTGAACCAGCAAAATAATCTAAGATAATATCATTCTTGTCTGCAATAATTTCCCCTAAATACTTTATCAATTTAACTGGTTTCGGAGAAGAAAAGTATGCTACATCAAACAGTGATGTAAAATCAGTTTTTCCTGTTCTAGTTCTCCCAAATCTCTCTTCTATTAATAACGTTCTTGGAATTGCTCCGTCTTTTTCATAATTCTTTGTATAAATGTTCCCATCCTTAAAAACCAACTCTGAAAATCTATCCTTCACTGTTTCCTTTCCCCATCTCCAAGTTGCATTTGGCTTGCTCGGATTCTTATGCTTTGGGAAATAAGATTTTCCATCTGGACCTATAATTTCATAATCCAGTGATTGGGAATATCGTATGCTTTGTTTATCCAGCCTATCTAAAGAATACCTCCCATTCTCATCGTTAAGATTATATAACGTTGAAACACTCGCATTTTTATCTTGCAAAATTTCAAATTCTCCAATGTTTTTTGAATAACATAGAATATACTCGTGGTCAGTTGCAACATATTTTGAATCATTTGCTCCACCGCTCTTACTCTTCCAAATAAACTGACCTATGAAATTTTCTTCTCCAAATATCTCATCCATTATCATCCGTAAGTTTTTGACTTCATTATCATCAATGGAAACAAAAATCACTCCATCTTGTTTGAGCAAGTTTCTTGCCATAAACAATCTCGGATACATCATATTCAGCCAGTCAGAATGAAAATGTCCATTGCTGTCTTTTCGGTTAACCGCAAGCCCATCAGCTCTCGTTAAATCGCCCTCACCATTCAATTCTCCAGATTCCATCATTTCCTCCTGCTTTGATTTTCTGAAGTTGTCATTGTAAATAAAATCACCCCCTGTATTATACGGAGGGTCTATATAAATCATTTTTATTTTCCCATAATAGGAACGCTGGAGGACTTTGAGAACTTCAAGATTATCTCCTTCAATGAAAAGATTTTGAGTAGCATCGAAATTTACCGATTCATCTTTCGCCAGTTTCAATGTTGCAGTCGTCTGTTCCTGAATCACTTTGAAACAGTTGCTTTTGCCGTTCCAATTCAGTCCATAACGCTCGTTGCCATCATCCACATCTTCGCCTAGCGTTTGTTTTAATCGCTTGCAATCAACCTTACCCTCAGAGAAAATCTCAGGGCAATCCGACTTCAGAAAATTCAATATCTGCTCTTGCTTATTCAAAGAAGAGCCAAGTTTGTTCTTGTTCATATTTTATAATGTATATTGTATGGTTATTTGATTTCATCTTACACTTTTTCGGCTCTAATGTAAAGAATTTAGCCTATTTTTACGCCAAATTTAGCCCTTGGTGCGATTTTTCCTTATAAATGGGTAAATGATACCACCCATAGCAAAACCAGGGCTGTTAACCCTGGCTTTTCACTAGTCGCAATCTTTGGCAATTTCCTTGCCTCACTCCGCTGGGCATAAAAAATTTTATCGCCAGTCCTGAAACTGCGGCAATCAAAAAAGACATGAGAGCTAGAAAATCAATAATGTAATTTATTTTGGATTTGTTCATAGTTTAATTATAGCACTTTTATAAGAAATGTTAAGCGGAACAGCGAAGGCATAATTTTACGCCAACGCAAAAAACACCATTTGAGGTGTTTTTGCAAAGTAAATCACATTCTGATTGCGATTAGCCTAAAATTTACCTTTATTGTTCTTCTTCTTCAAAATCTTCTTCTTCAAAATCACTAACTGCAAATTTAATATCAGAAGGCGGTGTAAATTTCGTATCGGTAAATGTGGATGGCGTGCAATTATAAATTTCTGTTCCTGATTTAATATCTGCCCACATTTCATCAGTTGTTTTTGCGCAGCTCTTCGATCCATCTGGAAGGCCCTTATTCCAAACCCACATACAATTATCAACAATCAATATGCGTGGTTCACGAACAATCTGATTTTGATCCTGATATTTAAGCTCGCCATAATATTTATTACCCTTAAAATATCCCTCTACCAGTCGTACTTCTGTGGCATCCTCCTTCTCCGGTTCCGTGCATTTTATAGGTATTCCTTTTTCAATGGCTACTTTTAGTGTAGCATTGAAAACTTCCGCTTTAATGTCATTGGCGGAATTCTTTGCAGCATTTTTTTCTTTTGGCTGGTCTGACGGTTGTTGACCGCATCCTGCCAAAAATATAACAGCAAAAAATACAATACTCAGTGTAGCAATTTTTTTCATGTTTATTTTTTTAATAATTATATTTTAATTATATTACAACTTCTGATATTTTACCATAGGCATTTAATGAGGTTTCCAAACAAACACAAAAAACACCCCTCCAGAGGCGGGCAGGCATTCAAGGTGTTATAACTATCGTGGCTTCCACCCTAGGTGGATAAAAGCCATCAAATTAAAAATTAACTGAACAAGAGAGAAGCAGCGATTGCAAAGCCTTTATAAATACAATCAGTAACAAGCTGCAAACAAATAGCACAACCGCAAAAATCATCCATCGTTTTAATTTTTTATTTTTTTTATTTTTCCTAAAAGCCAAAATTATATTTATAGCAGAAAGAATAATTAAGGAAATACTTACAACAAGGCTCTGCTGTATATAAAACACTATAAAATTAAAAGCTAACAACATAGCTGCAAAAACCATCCACCAGTTTGATCTTTTATTTTCTTCATCTTTTTTAAGAGCTGATAAAACGTTTAGAATAATAAGTCCAACAAAAAAAATAATCCAATAAATAAATATTGCCCAATTTAATATGTTCGCTATTATGCCTTCCGCATAAGAACCGCTGCCGCCACATGCCCATGCTAAATTGGGCAATAA
Source organism: uncultured Bdellovibrionales bacterium (assembly GCA_964517825.1). Lineage (GTDB taxonomy): Bacteria > Patescibacteriota > Minisyncoccia > Moranbacterales > GWC2-37-73 > JAKLIP01. The sequence continues at coordinate 5,315 of CAZFCX010000026.1, read as the reverse complement.
CATTGCAAACGCAAAAATGAATAAATATGATTTTTTTATAGACATATTTTTATTTTAATTTTTTCTACTTTGATAACACCACAAATTATTGCTTAATGAAAACAAGATGAATTATCCACTTCAGAATAAAGCGGAGCGGTGGACTAAAAATTACTTTTTAGCCAATTTTTCAAAAACAGCTTCATACTCACCCACCATTCGTTCTACTGAAAATCTTTTCTCTACGCTTTCCCTACATTTTTCAGCAGAAATCGTGTCGACTTTTTCCAACGCTTCCGCCATTTCATCCACATTATCAACCACGAATCCGTTTACTCCGTCTTGAATAATCTCTGGAACTGAACCTCTCTTGAAAGCGATCACAGGAGTTCCGCAGGCCAGGGCTTCAATCATGACCAGCCCGAAAGGTTCTTCCCAGAGAATCGGAAACAGAAGACACTTGGCTTTTTTAAGATATTCGATTTTCCCAGTAAAATCAGCTTCCCCGATATAGCGGATCAGCTTTCCGTCAATTTTGGGAAAAATTTCTTTTTTATAAAATTTGCGGTCTTTGTCGCTTATGCTGGCCGCGATGGTGAGGTGCTTTTTTGTCTTTTGGGCAACTTCAATTGCCTCCAGTATGCCCTTGTCAGGAGTGATCCTTCCCAAAAACAGCAAAAAATCTTCCTTGTTTTTTTCCATCGGAAAAAGTCCGATTGGAATTCCGTTGTATATGACCTGGCTGTTTGGCAGAAATTTGAGCGGCTTCTGCTGGTTCTTGCTGATAAAGACGAAGTTGTGGTTCTTGGGCGGAAAATTTCCGCGATAATATTCAAGCATCTGGGGAACGCTCGTCGAATTGTGAAAAGTGAAAACAGTCGGGACCTTCAGCAACCGGGAAAAATCTGTTTCCTTGTCATCGTTCTTGAATTTGCATACCGCCGGCTCATAGTGCATATGCACGACGTCGAATTCCTTCTGGCGCCTCACGATTTCTTCCATCTGGAGCTCCTCCCACAGCCTGTTCTCCCTGCTGTTTTTGAGGAAATTTTTGGTAGAATGAGTGGAAGAAGCGACTCTTGTAATATTTTTGCCTCCTATCGTCGATTCGCCGCTGCAAAAAACGGTTATCTGGTGCCCGCGTTTGGCAAGTCCTTCGGCAATTTCCGCAACAATAAGCTGTATTCCTCCGTATTTCGGAGGCGGAACGGGAACCATGACTGGAGAAACAATTGCTATTTTCATTTTTGTTTTTCTATTAACGATTTATATGCCTTCTCATAATTTTTCGCCATCACTGAAATATCAAACTTTTTCTCGGCCTCGGCTCGGCAAGTTTCTCTTGATATTTCACCAATTCCTTTCATCGCTTCTCCAAATTTCAACTCATCGTCAATGACAAATCCAGTTTTACCGTCTTTAATAACCTCCGAAACTGCTCCGTTATTGAGGGCAATGACAGGCGTTCCGCACGCCAAAGATTCAATCATCACCAATCCAAAGGCTTCATTCCAGCGAGATGGAAATAGCAAAGCAGTAGCATTGGTAAGCAGTTCCGCTTTTTCTTTGTGACCGATTTCTCCAATAAACCTTATGTTTTTTTCATCTATAAGCGGAAAAACTTCTTTCTCTAAAAATGGTTTATCTTCATCCCTGATTTCTCCAGCAATGGTCAATTTTGCCTTGAGTTCTTTCGCAGATTTCACAGCAATATCAATCCCCTTATTTTTCGAAAGAGTTCCAAGAAAAACAAAATGCATATCGTCTCTACTCTCAATGTTTGGCTTGAAGGATTGGGTGTCTATTCCGTGAAGCACTGTCGCCACATAGTTGATATGAGGTGATAATTTTCGTTGGGCGTCACTGATTGAGACGAATGGATATTCCTTAAACGCTTCTGCTAAATAGGAAAAATCAGGTGGCAAACTGCTGTGCAAAGTCGTCACCATCGGAATGGACAGATACGGAGCCAGGGCAATCGGATGAAAACCCATATGGTTATGGACAATATCAAAATCTTTGAGTCTTTTGCCCAATTCAAAATATGACAGGAATTCATACGGCTGGATTCCGCTCCAATTGAAACCTCCGACCAATTCGTACATCGGTTGGGGAATAACTGAAACAAGTTCGCCTTCAACCTCCGAACCTCCACAAGCAAAGGTCGTGACTTCGTGTCCGAGTTCAGTGAGTCCCTTGGCCAAATTAGCAACAACCAATTCCGAACCGCCGTATTTTTCAGGCGGAACTTTTTTCCAGAGAGGAGCCAGCAATGCTATTCTCATAATTATAAAATGTTAAAATATTAAATTCCTTAGTTTTTCAAAAATATAATTACATTATACCATCTTTTCCTGCGCTAATATGATTGCTTTCTGGTTGTCGATAATTTTTTTATAGGAATAGAAGCTTTTCCGCGGTTTTCTTTCAAAAGTCTTAAAGTCTACAGCGATAAGACCGAAGCGTGGCCAGAAACCTCTCACTTCGGGAAATTCAAAATTATCCAAAAGAGACCAGTGAAAGTATCCCCTAATATTTGCTCCTTCATCCATGGCTTTCAAAATCCAATCCAAATGGTCTTGGATGAATTTTTCCCTTTTAGAATCGCTGGCATCAGCAAGTCCGTTTTCCGTGATATAAATTGGCAGATTGTATTTCTTTATCTCCATTAAAACTGAATAAATGCCTTCGGGATAAATTTCCCATCCGAGATCTGTGCGCTTATCGAGAGAGATTTCTCTTTTCCTCATAGTAATTAGGCGCCGGGAATAATAATTGCAACCGATAAAATCATTCCGGTTTTTTGTCTGGCGAAAAAAATACCGACTGAAATATCTGAAAAATCCAGCAATTATTCCGTTTATCGGTTTCCAAACATCCGCTTCGTATAGGACAAAGCTGTTAACAAATCCGACTTGGGCATTTTCTCTGAGCCTATGAATCAAATCATAGCTTTGCTTGTAAGAATTCAGAAGATTGAAATATGTTTTTAGAAAAGATAGTGTTCCTTCTTTGGCCGGAGGTTGAGTCCCGATGAAGTATCCGAAATTTGTGCAGACATTTGGCTCGTTGAGAACCAACCAGAAATTTACTTGGTCGCCGAGAGAATTTACAATTTTGTCAACATATCTTAGAAAATATCCGACTGATTTCTTATTTGTCCAACCTCCCTTTTTGTCAAACCAGATAGGTTCAGTCCAGTGCCAAAGAGTTACAAAAGGTTCAATTTCCCTTTCCTGCAAAGCCAAGATTATTTTGCGATAATGTTCAATCTCTTTTTCATCAAATTTTCCTTCTTCAGGTTCTATTCTTGACCATTCAATTGAAAACCTGTGGGCATTATGCCCGCCTATTTTTGCCAAATCAAAATCTTCGGCATATCTGTTATAGCTGTCGCAAGCTTTCCCTGAAACATAATTTTGCGGATCAAACATTTCCGGAAATTTTTTTTGCTGCCAAGATTCCCATTTGGCTGAAGCTTCCTTGGCCAGCCGCTCGGCATTTTTCTTTTCCCACTTTGTCCAACTGTTGTTATTGTCTCCTTCAATTTGATGCGCTGCCGTCCCTGCGCCCCAAAAAAAATCGCTTGGAAATTTTTTCATTTTTCTACCTCGACTAATGATTAACTTGAACTTTTGCAATAGGTTTCACAAGATAACTCAGGTATTTTTTCTCCGCCTCTGCCAGAACTTTTCTTGAATATTCTTTTGTAGGATAAATTTTCAGATAAACATAGTATATGGAAAACAAAACCAATGACGCGATTAGAAAGGCCAGGATTGATGTAGTCCTGCCTCCCCAAAACAAAATTTCAACAATGCCAATCAGGAACCAAATTCCCAAAATTAGTTCCTTGTATGAATTCTTGAGTAAGCTCGGCATTTTGCTGAGGATAAACTTGTTGGTGCGTTTGAATGCCATTTTAGTACGAAAAAGAAACGCCATCCAAGCTTCGGAATATACAAGCGTCATTCCCATGTGAACTATTAAGGCGCGGAGCGAGCGGATAAAAGGATTTTTTTGATGCCTAAGGGCAACGAGAAAAATAATTTGTTTCGTAATTATTGTGATAAAAAGAGAAATTGAAGCCAGATCAATAAGGAGACGATGACTATTAGTAATTTCTATAAATGGAAGTAGAACGATTGTATAAGATCCAATCACTGCGAAAGGCAGCATATTTAGATGATCCCAAGCTGTCAAATGCAAAAGGAATCCAAACCAAGACTTAAAAGGAATTTTTCCAAACATTGAAAACAAAGTCTGCAAGGATTGGGCATTACCGAAAGCCCAACGCCATTTCTGATGTTTGTAGGCTTCAAGGTCATACGGCATTAAACCGTAGCCGACTGGTCGGTCGACATATATTCCTTTGTAACCAGCTTGGTAAATTCTTAGTCCAACATCAGCATCTTCTGTCAACGCTTCAGTTCTGAAACCTTTTATTTTTTTCAGGACGTTTGTTTGATAGACACTAACTGTGCCCGTGGACGGAACGCAATCCAAATGATTTGCCATGTTCATATAGATGCCGAAGAAATGGCGATACTCATCAGCAATCGCTTGGTTATCTTTAGTGCAGTTGCGGTAATGCTGGGGAAACTGAACCAGAGCTGTTTTATCATCAGAAAAATACGGCAGAGCTGTTGCCAAAAAATCAGGTCGGACGAGATAATCGGTATCAATGACTACTGTATATTCCGACCTTGGATTTAGACGCTCCAAAAGATAATTTAACGCACCAGCCTTGAATCCTGATAGAGGGTCAACGTGAAAGAAATGGAATTTATCTCCGAGCGTTCTGGCGAAACTTTCCACTGGCTTCCAGACCGATTCATCTTTGGTGTTGTTGTCAATAATCAGAACTTCGTAATTTGCGTATTTAAGATGCGACAGTGTGTCCAATGTTTGCATGAGAATAGTTGGAGGTTCATTATATGCTGGTACTAAAATAGAAACAAAGGGCTGAAACTTCATTTGCTTTTGTTTGGGTGTAAAATTCGGCAGGAGAGAAATACCAATCTGAAAAAAAGATAAGAAAAGCCCCGCAAAAAGATTGATGACTAATAAAAAAAGAACTATCTGCGGGATAAAAGCCGAGGTTAATAAGATGAGAACAAAGAATGATAAAATGCCCATACTATGATAAATAATATTTACATGTAGACCTAAAACGCATAAAAAACAAGGCCCACTTACAAAATTAGCGTTAAAATCGCCTAATTTTACTTACTCATTCGTTTTATCTAGCCTACCACAAAAAGAAAAAAAAATCCAGTCCTTGTATGCGTCCACCCTACTTTGCACTCTTGAGGTAAATTAAAGTTTACTGGTTC
>CAZFCX010000025.1:13306-13639 GCA_964517825.1 uncultured Bdellovibrionales bacterium | reverse complement strand
CCTCCAAGATACCGCTATCTTGGAAAAACCGCCATATGTATGTGGACATTACCCCATACCCTTGACAGCTTAGTCATTTTGGAGTATAATGGGGAACTGGTAAAAAATACAAAAAAGGAGGGTCCTCATGCTATAGAAAACAAGGGAGGCGGCGGCCTTCTCAAAAAAACGCGAAGGTATGAAGCCTTTTTGCCTCTGCACCGAAGGGAAAACGCTGATATAAGGTATCGGCAGACAAAAACCTCGGGAGCGGTACGCGAGATGCCTGCTATTACGGTAATACGACGCCGGCCGTAATATGCTGAAAGCTTCAAAAATGCCTGCTTCACTTCA
>CAZFCX010000025.1:12571-13296 GCA_964517825.1 uncultured Bdellovibrionales bacterium | reverse complement strand
TTGATTGTTTTTCATTCACGATAACCCCCATTTTTTTAAAAATTTTCTCCTAGGATTTCGCACGGTGTTTATCTTTTTTATATCTTATTAAAAAAGAGTCCCGACTAAAAATCGGGACTCTTTTTGAAGATTATTCTTTTTTAGGTTCTTCGTCTTTCTTTTCTGGTTCTACCTCAGCATCCTTAGGTTTTTCCTCGGTGCCAGTTTTTCCTGCTTCGTCCGTCGTAGCTTTAGCGGAAGCGTCTTGCGCAGCTTTATACAATTTTTCGCCAATCTTCTGTGCGGCTTGTGAAAGCGCTTCGGTTTTGGCTTTGATGGCATCAAGGTCTTCGCCGTTTTTTACTTTGTCGAGTTCGGCAAGAGCGTCTTCAACCGGTTTCTTTTCATCAGCTGTGATTTTGTCACCGGCATCAGTCAATGCTTTTTTGGTTGTGTAGACAAGCGTGTCGGCCAAATTGCGCGCTTCTACCAATTCTTTTTTCTTCTTGTCTTCTTCCGCGTGCAGTTCAGCATCTTTTTTCATTTTTTCAATTTCATCCTTGGAAAGTCCGGATGATGCCTCGATTTTGATGGATTGTGACTTGCCGGTTGCTTTGTCTTTGGCAGTCACGTTCAGAATTCCGTTCGCGTCAATATCAAATTCCACTTCAATCTGCGGAATGCCGCGTGGGGCTGGTGGAATGCCATCGAGCAAGAATTTGCCCGGCGTCTTGTTGCCTGAAGCC
>CAZFCX010000025.1:11704-12561 GCA_964517825.1 uncultured Bdellovibrionales bacterium | reverse complement strand
GTCAGCCGCGGTTGAAAATATTTGCGTCTTGCTGGTTGGCACAGTCGTGTTGCGGTTAATAAGCGGAGTGGAAATTCCTCCCATCGTTTCAATTCCAAGAGTGAGTGGTGTCACATCCAAAAGCAGGACATCTTTGACAGATCCTTCAAGCACGCCACCTTGAATAGCAGCGCCGAGAGCCACAACTTCATCCGGGTTCACGGTAATGTTGGGTTTTTTGCCAAAGAATTTCTCAACTGTTTGGAGAACTAATGGCATTCTGGTCATACCGCCGACCATCACAATTTCATGAATATCGCCGGTAGAAAGTTTTGCATCGGCCAATGCTTTTTTAACCGGTTCCAAAGTTTTTTCCACCAAATCACCCACCAATTCTTCCAGTTTGGCTCTGGTCATTTTCATTACTAAATGTTTCGGACCGCTTGCATCAGAAGTTATGAAAGGCTGATTAATTTCCGATTCCATGGAAGTTGAAAGTTCAATCTTCGCTTTTTCACCGGCTTCTTTTATTCTTTGCAGAGCCAACGGATCTTTGGAAAGATCAATGCCTTCTTGTTTCTTAAACTCAGAAATTATCCATTCGATTATTCGCTGATCGAAATCATCACCGCCCAAGTGCGTGTCGCCATTGGTTGATTTCACTTCCACTGTGTCACCGCCGACTTCCAAAACGGAAATATCAAATGTCCCGCCTCCCAAGTCATAGACAGCGATTTTTTCATCGGCTTTTTTGTCAAAACCATAGGCTAGCGCAGCTGCTGTCGGTTCATTGATGATTCTTTTCACATTGAAACCGGCGATTTCTCCCGCTTCTTTGGTAGCTTTTCTTTGTGAGTCATCGAAATAGGCCGGCACGG
>CAZFCX010000025.1:11036-11552 GCA_964517825.1 uncultured Bdellovibrionales bacterium | reverse complement strand
AGTTTCACGTCTTTTTGAACTTCGGGATCATTGAAAGAGCGTCCAATCAATCTTTTGATTGAAAACAAAGTGTTGCCGGAATTAGTCACAGCCTGGCGCTTGGCCAAAAGTCCGACCAATCTTTCATTGGATTTGGAAATCGCCACCATTGAAGGCGTGGTCCTGTTGCCTTCTTTGTTTTCCACGATTTCCGGCTTGCCGCCCATGACTACCGCCATGGCGCTGTTAGTTGTACCCAGATCGATACCTAGAATTTTACTCATATTTTTATTGTTTTTAGATAATTGTAATAAATAAATTTTATTGCAAGAACCTAAATTTTTATATTATTTGATTAATAATTTTAAATTTTTAATTTTAAGTTTTAATTGAAATCTAAATTAATAAATTTTTAAACATTTGGAAATTAGAAATTGATTTAAAATTTAAAATTTATAATTTGAAATTTGTTACCCGCATGCTATAATCATTTTAGAGATTGCACAACGTTGCTGTCTAAAAAATGATTATAGCATG
>CAZFCX010000025.1:8138-11026 GCA_964517825.1 uncultured Bdellovibrionales bacterium | reverse complement strand
GCTTCCTTTCCTATCTGTCGCCCTGTTCGGGCTTTTTTGTTTTATTCAACAATCACTTTTACTGGTCTTATGATTTTGTCATTCAGCTTATATCCTTTCAAAATCACTTTTTTAACTAATTCTTGCTTATTTTTGCCCTGTTGTTCATTGTTCACTGTTCCTTGTTCGTTGTTCTGAACGGCTTCATGGATTTCCGGATTAAACTTGTCTCCTACCTTAGTTTCAATTTCAGTAACCCCGTTTTCTTTGAGAACATTTTCCAGTTGTTTTTGGATGTGCATGATGCCGGTCACCCAGGCATTATTTTTTTGATCTTCCGGAACATGGTCAGTTGACATATGAAAATTGTCGAGCACTGGGATAATCTGCATGACAACATTCTGAGCCGAATATTTCACAAATTCTTTCTGCGCCTCAGTCTGCATTTTTTTATAGTTTTCAAAATCCGCCTGACAACGTTTCCAACCGTCTAAATACTCTTGCTCCTTATTAATTACTTCTTTTACTTCTTTGTTATCGGTTTTTTTAATATTCTTTTTTTGTTTGTCTTGAGACATAGATTAAAAAATTTTTAAATTTTATAATTTTGTAATTTTTAAATAATGCTTTAATTTTTAATGTTTAAAAATTTAGAAATTAAGATTTATTTATAAAATTAAAAATTGGAAATTAAAAATTAATGATAAAATTTATTTACAAAACTTTATGTTTGATTTAAAAAATATATTCAAGAAGAAAGATAAAAAGAATGCTAATCCAATGGATCCGGAAAATATGAGTTTTATCCAGCGGATGGCTATGAAAAAACTGAAAAAAATGAGCCCGGAAGAAAGAGAAAAACTGATGAAAAAAGTCATGACGCCGGAGAATATCAGCAAGAACAGAGAAGATATTTTGAAGACGTTGGATCAACTGCAAAAGTCGGGTCAAATGAATTCTCATCAGGTCTTTGAAGCCAAAAAAAGGTTGGGACTGCTGTAAGGATCAAATAGGACTAAAATGGAGGATTTTCCTCCATTTTTTGTTTATCTGTAAGTATTGCAAAAAAGGTTTTATATTGATATTATTAGAATATGGATAAAAACATCGAAAAACAAATTGATGAGATTTTGACACGCGGAGTAGCTGAAGTTATTGACCGTGAAAATCTTAAAAAGAAACTTCTTAGCGGAGAGAAACTGCGCATCAAGCTTGGCATTGATCCGACCAGCCCAAACATTCACTTGGGACGAGCCGTAACACTGCTTAAGCTTAAAGATCTGCAAAATCTGGGCCACCAAATCGTTTTTATTGTTGGTGATTTCACTGGTGTCATCGGGGATACTTCTGACAAAGAAAGCGAGCGGCCGATGCTTTCCAAAGAAACCGTTGAGACAAACCTTAAAACATATTTGGAACAAGCTGGAAAAATTTTAGACATGAGCAAAGTCGAATCGCACCGCAATTCGGAGTGGCTTAGTAAATTGACTTATGGTGAAATTGGAGAGCATGCTGATCAATTTTCATTAGCCGAATTTAATGCACGTGAGAATATCAGAAAAAGGCTGGAAGCTGGCACGCGCGTGTCACTTCGCGAAATGCTTTATCCTTTGATGCAGGGCTATGACAGTGTGGCCATTAAAGCAGATTTGGAATTGGGCGGAACTGATCAGAGATTTAATCTTCTGGCTGGCCGAGAACTACAAAAATATTACAAGCAAAATTCGCAGGATATTTTAATGGTCAATTTAATTGAGGGCACTGATGGACGAAAAATGAGCTCTAGCTGGGGAAATACGATAAATATTACCGATGAAGCCAATGAAATGTTTGGCAAAATTATGAGCATGGGCGATGAACTTATTATCAAATATTTTGTCCATTGCACAAGAATTCCCCTGGAAGATATTGAAAAGCTGGAAAAAGAAATGGAAGATGGTGATCTGAATCCGCGGGATGCGAAGCTGCGACTGGCGGGGGAAATCGTGGAAATATATCACGGCGAAGACAAAGCTAGAGATGCCAGGGATTATTTTATCAAAACATTTTCACAGAAAGAAATTCCAGAAAATGTCGCCGAGTTTAAGATTGACGGTGAATCTAAAAAATTGGCAGAAATTTTGGTTGAGTCTGGCAATGCCAAAAGTCTGAGCGACGCGCGCCGAAAAATTGAACAAGGCGGTGTTTCTATTGATGAAGAAAAATTAACTGATGTGCAAGCGACAATTACTAAAGAAAAAAACGGAAAAGTTTTGAAAATAGGGAAAATGGGGTTTGTAAAAATAAAATTTTAAATCAAAGAAAAATATTCTTATGAAATTTTTAAATTGGCTCAAAAAATTATTTAACACTGAAAAATTAACTGAAAATAAATTTCCAGGAGTGGTAGTGGGAAAAATTATGGAAATTGAAAAGCATCCAAATGCTGACAGATTGCAAGTGACAAAAACCGATGTTGGCTCCGAAGTTCTTCAGATTGTTTGCGGCGCTTCAAACATAGCAGTCGGTCAGAAAGTTCCAGTTGCATTAGTTGGAGCAAAACTACCTGTTGATTTTGAAATCAAAGAAGCTGAAATCCGCGGCGTCAAATCTTTCGGTATGCTTTGCGCCAAAGATGAATTGGGGCTTGGGACAGATCATAGTGGAATTATGATTTTAGATGGAGAAACGGAGGTGGGAATGGAATTTGCAAGATATATTGAGTTGAATAAATAATTTACCAGAATAAATAAAAATATGAGAAAGATTGTTATTGAGGACTCAAAAGAAAAAGTTTTAATTGAGGAATTGAACAAAAGAAGTGATATAAAGGCAGAGCGCATAAAGAAACTTTTAGCCTTGCCGGATCTTACCAAAAAAGAGAATTCGCCAGTAAAGATTTTAGTGGATGCCATATTAAATTTGCCTAG
>CAZFCX010000025.1:0-8128 GCA_964517825.1 uncultured Bdellovibrionales bacterium | reverse complement strand
TAAAGATTTTTATATCGTTGACTTTCCGAAAATTGTTACTGTTGAAGAAAACTTCGATGTCTTGAATACTCCCAAAGAGCATCCTTCCAGAAGAGAATCAGACACATATTATTTAGATGAAAAAAATATTCTTCGCACTCAAACTACAACAATGTGGCCATATTGTTTACGCGACGGCCGAATTCTTGAAATTTTAAAAAAAGAGGGGAGTGTTGGAATTATGGGGCCGGGCATCGTTTTTCGGAAAGATGAAATTGACCGAAGCCATTATCCGGCATTTAATCAGATAGACGGTCTTTATATTTGTAAAAAATCAGATCATGAAATAACTCGGAAAGAGCTGGAGGATATTCAAGCTGATGCAGCGAAAGCTGTTTTTGGTGAAGGTTGCGAATATCGATTTTTGGATGATACTTTTCCTTTTACTGATCCGTCAACTCAGATTGAAGTTAAATTTGGCGATAAATGGATGGAATTGTCTGGCTCTGGCTTAGTACATAAGGAATGCTTGAAAAATTTTGGCTTGGATCCTGAAATTTATAACGGCTGGGCGTTTGGTTTCGGAATAGATAGGTGGGCGATGGTAAAAATGAATATACAGGATATAAGGGTGTTATGGTCAGATGATCCCAGAATCACCAGTCAATTCAAAGATATTAATAGTAAATTTAAAGAAGTTAGTAAATTTCCTGCCACTGTAAGAGATATTTCTTTTATTATCAACAAGGACATCAACCTTAATAATTATTATGAAATTGTTCGTGACTATGCCGATGATTTGATTGAGGAAGTAAAACTTTTGGATGAATATGAAAACGAAGAAAAATTTGGCCAAAACAAAAAAAGCTACACTTTCCGCATCACTTATCGTTCAATGGAAAGAACACTGACTAATGAAGAAATAAACAAAATACAGGAAGAAATCCGCAAAAAAACCGAGCAAGATCTTGGCGCGGTGCTTCGATAAATTTAATTCCAAATCGGAAAGGAAATATTTTTTCAATATAGAATCGGGAAACTGTAAAGTTCTCCCGATTTTTTTATGTTGAAACTGTTTGGAGGCGGGTTGACCCCGTTAGAAATAAACTAAAAACTTATTTTTTTATCATTAAGTTTTTTATTTTTTTAAATTATTTTATACTAGCAGATTATTCGCTGTTTATTTCTAACGGGGTTGACAAAAATTTCAGATGTGGTAATATAATTTGAACCCTAAATTATTAATTATATGTTATTTCGCTTCATGAAAGCCACAATACTGAAGCGGTACATGCGAATTATAAAAATATGGAAAAACAGCTTATAAAAGCCAAAAGTAACCTAAAAGTCGAAGACTTGTTTTTTTCTGATTCCCTAAAACAGCTTGTTTCAGGGCTGCCGGAGCGATCCCAGGAAATCATATTCTGCCGCTTTGGAGTCGTTGGTTCTAAGGCTATGACTCTGGAAGAAATCGGCCGAAAATATCACATCACGCGCGAACGCGTTAGGCAAGTTATCCGCGAAGTCTTGAAGAAAGTTCAGGAAAAGAAAGATAATCCGATTTTTTTGCAAATAGAGAAAAAAATTGCCTTGGCACTCAATGCAAATAGTGGTATAATGGAAGAGAAACAACTTCTCAATGTCTTAGGAAAAGACAATGAAGGCGAAAAGGCGGCTATTCGTTTTTTTCTGCAATGTATCAATAATATCGTTTGCAAAGAAATAGCTGGCGAGTTGAAATTTTCCTATGCGCTCAAAGAATTTGATCTTGAACATTGGCGAAAAATAAAAAACCATACTATCAGCGTTCTGAATGAACATAAGAAACCGCTTCACCTGGATGAGTTGTTTCAGAAAATTTCCAATTTAATCAGTTCTGAATTTCCCAAAGAATCTTTTGCTTTTTATTTGCAAGTTTCTGAAGAAATGAAACAGAACACTTTTGGCAAGTGGGGAGTTGCTAAATGGAAGGAAATTTCACCGAAAGGCACCAGGGAAAAGGCTTATTTAGTGCTCAAGGAAGCCGGCCAGCCGATGCACTTCAGAGCAATTGCCAATAAAATAGATCAATATAAACTGAACAAAAAGAAAACACATTCGCAAACAGTCCACAACGAACTGATCAAAGATGAAAATTTTGTTTTGGTGGGCAGAGGCATCTACGCTTTGTCTGAATGGGGATACAGAAAAGGCACAGTCAAGGATGTTATTGAAGAGATTTTGAAAAACAGTTCTAAACCGCTTAGTAGAGACGAAATTCTTTCAAAAGTTTTGGAAGTTAGAAATGTCAAAAAATCAACCATAATTATCAATCTTAATAACTACTTTTCCAAACAAAAAGACGGTTTTTATTCCATAAAAAAATAAAATTCAAGTCAAAATTGTCTCTAAAAATCGTTTCATTTAAAAAATTATTTTGCCGTAGAATTTCAAAAATTTGAATTTCCGGCACAGTCAGAAAGCATGGATATCATTTCAAGCTCACTGCAACAAATAGGATCTTCAGTGCAACAAGTCGGCACGGTTTTGAGTTATACGTGGTTTATTATATTGCCGCCAGTCTTTTATTTATTCTTCAAAGTTATCTGGATGAAACATGCCCAGGATAAATTTTGGGCTTCAGCCGACTGGGTACTTCTTGAAATTATCCCGCCAAAAAACATAGAAAAAAGCCCTAAACCAATGGAGTCATTGTTCATTGGTTTTTGTGGTGCTGAAAAATCATTCAATCCCATTGAAGAATTTGTTGACGGAGCCTTTACTGATTATATGAGCCTGGAAATCGTTGGTGATTCCGGTATGGTTCATTTTTATATCAGGACAATGAAAAAATACCGTCATCTGGTGGAGGCCCATCTTTATGCCCAATATCCGGAAGTTGAAATCATAGAAGTTCCAGATTATGTCAATGATGTTCCAAAAATTATTCCCAACAGCCAGTGGGATATATGGAGCTCTGATCTATCTTTTACAAAAAATCACAATGCTTATCCTATCAGGACTTATCCTAAATTCGAAGAATCAGTAACAGGAAAAATGATTGATCCTTTGGCAGGGCTTATTGAAGCCATGGGCAAGCTTGGCCCTAATCAGAAATTATGGCTACAATGGATAGTTCAGCCAACTAAATCAAATTGGGCTGAAAAAGAAGGGAAACCGCTGGTAGAAAAACTAAAAGGCAAAGGCGAAGAAAAGGAAAATTTGTTGGCGATGATCGTGAATGATTTTGTAGATATTTTAAAAAATCTTTTCAAGGCTTTAAGCGAACCCGTCGACTTTTCTAAGGAAGCAAAAAAAGATGAGCAGCCTTTGGAATTCAGATTATCTCCGGGAGAAAGAGAGGTCCTGAAGGCAGTTGAAGAAAATCTAGGCAAGCCTCAGTTTCATGTACGTCCCCGCTATGCTTATGTCGGACGGCGTGAAAATTATGATAAAGGAATCGGTATAAATGCTTTTTTTGGGGCTATACGCCAGTTTGCAGACGAAAATTTAAATGGATTTAAACCCAACACAACGAAAACTGCCGCTTATCATATTTTTATAGAATCGCGCTTGCGCTATCTGCAAAGAAAACAGCTCAGGAGATACAGAAATCGAAGCATGGATGGTGAAGGCGGAAAACTTGTCATGAGCAGCGAGGAGTTGGCCACAGTTTTCCATTTGCCGGATATGAATGTTTTGGCTCCATCGCTCACGCATGTTGAAGCCAAACGTGGCGGAGCTCCAACAAATCTGCCTATAGAATGAACGCGATGCGAAACTACGAAACACACACGAATCTACAAACAGAAAATTTCGTAGATTCGGATTTAATTCGTAGATTCGAATCGGTAAGTATATGAATAAAGAAATAAATTTTTTTGCTAAAACCAATTTTCGCAATCAGGAATGCGTTTTTGGAATAAAAACCGACGACCGCCGTCGGCATATGTATGTTATCGGAAAAACCGGCATGGGCAAGACAAATCTTTTGGAAAATATGGTGGTGCAAGATATAAAAAACGGAAAAGGCGTTTGCTACATTGATCCTCATGGCGATACGGCCGAAAAACTCATAAAATCAATTCCTTCCAATAGAATCAATGATGTCATATATCTCAATCCGGCTGACCAGGGGTTTCCTTTGGCTTTTAATGTTATGGAAGCGGTTGATCCTGAATATCGGCATTTGGTGGCTTCCGGACTGATTGGTGTTTTCAAAAAGATTTGGGCTGATTCGTGGGGGCCACGATTGGAATATATTTTGCGCAACGCCATTTTAGCCCTTTTGGAATATCCCGGGAGCACCTTGCTTGGAGTGACCAGAATTCTGGTGGATAAAAAATATCGTGAAAAAGTTATTGAAAAAGTAACGGATCCGGTAGTTAAACAATTCTGGGTAGAAGAATTCAGCAAATGGAATGATCGGGTTTTGCAGGAAGTGATATCGCCTATACAGAACAAGGTTGGACAATTTTTGTCCAGCTCTCTTATCAGAAATATAGTTGGCCAAACAAAATCTTCTTTTGACATCCGTGACATTATGGATTCTCAAAAAATCCTGATATTGAATTTATCCAAAGGAAGAATCGGTGAAGACAACAGCGCTCTCTTGGGAGCTATGATGATAACCAAGATCCAACTGGCAGCCATGGGACGCGTGGATATGCCCGAAGAAGACCGCAAAGATTTCTATCTGTATGTGGATGAATTTCAAAATTTTGCCACTGAGTCTTTTGCCAACATTCTTTCCGAGGCCAGGAAATATCATCTTGATCTTGTCTTGGCAAACCAATATATAACTCAAATTGATGAAAAAGTCAGGGACGCTATTTTTGGAAACGCCGGCACCATAATATCTTTTCGAGTCGGTGCAACTGATGCTGAATTTTTGGAAAAAGAATTTGCGCCGGTTTTTGTGCAAAATGACATCGTCAATCTTCCTAAATATCAGATATATCTGAAACTGATGATCGACGGAATTGCCGGCGATGCTTTTTCGGCCACAACGTTACCACCTGTTTTTATTGAAGATACCAAGGAAAATGAAGAAAAAGTCATTGCTATTTCTCGTGAACGTTATGCTTCCAGCAAAGCCGAAGTCGAAGAAAAAATAGCCAAATGGGCCGGCATGATGCCGACAAATGGATTTAAAACAGTAAACGGAGTCGCAGAGCAACCAGTTCAACATCAAACTGTGACAGTTGCTGCAAGACCGCCACTCGATTCTCGAACAGAAATCCAATTCCAAGCCAAACACATTTCCCAGGAACTGAAAAGTCAGCCAATAGAAAACCAGGAAAAAATGATTGCGCCAGATGAACGGCCGAAATTCGAGGCGATCTGCGATATGTGCGGCACCCAAATTCAGGTTCCATTCAAACCGGATGGTAAGCGGCCGACTTTTTGCAAAGATTGCCTTAAAGATTATCAGCGCATGGTAGCCAAAGAAAAGCTTGCGCAAGAACGAAAAACTCAAAGAGAACAGGAAGAAATGCAACCTAAAAATGCTCAGCCGCAAAAAATTTATAGCAAACAAAAATTTGAAAGAAGAATCCAAGAAAAACCGCAAAGTCAGGCAGTTGAAAAAAGATTTGAACAAAAATCATATGCTCCGACAGAAAAGCCGCTTTCCTTGTCTCAAATGCAGCACATTGCGCCAAAGAAATTCAAGCCACAGAGAAACAGACCAAGTGTCAATCTGGATGAGGTTAGAAACTTAATAAAAAGCACTCAATCAAACAAAAATTCAGCCAAAGAAGAAGATGATGATTACTATTTAGACAAAAGAGAAACTGGTAGATAAAATAAATTATTTCAATAAAACCTGCCAGCAAGTCATGGCAGGTTTTGGCAAGTATGGCAAATAGGCAAAAACGGGCTATTGTGGGCATGTCAGCCGGAGTGGATTCTTCAATGGCGGCAGCGATTTTAAAGGAACAGGGCTATGATGTCGTGGGTATTTTTTTGCATTTCTGGAAGGAACCAATACGGGATAAAAATTTTGAGAACAAATGTTGTTCTCTGGAATCGCAGCAAGATGCCAGAAAAATAGCGCAAATTTTAAAAATACCCTTCTATGTCGTAAACGTAGCCAAGGAATTCAAAAAAGAAGTGGTAGATAATTTTCTTGAAGAAACCAAAAGTGGTCGAACGCCAAATCCCTGTGTTGTCTGTAATAGAAAAATAAAATTCAATTTTCTTTTCAAAAAAATGCTGGAAATGAAAGCGGATTATGTGGCCACCGGACATTATGCCAAAATAGATAAAATAGGCGGTAAATATCATTTGTATCCAGCCTGTGACAGCGAAAAAGACCAGACCTATTTTCTTTATAATTTGTCGCAAAAACAGTTGAAAAAAATCATTTTTCCAATAGGAAATTATAAAAAAGCGGAAGTGCGCAAAATGGCCGAAGCAAGAAAATTACCGGTTTTTAACAAGAAAGATTCCCAAAATCTGTGTTTTATCTCAGAAAAATCGCCTAATAAATTTATTAAACGAAACATTGCGTTATCATCCGGAGACATTATAACTACAGCGGGCCCGCCTCGTGTCGACGCGCAAGGCGTCTTGCGAGTCGAGGCGGGGAAAAAAATCGGCACTCACGACGGACTGGAACTTTATACGATCGGACAAAGAAAAGGAATCAATATAGGAGGAGCAGGTCCATATTATGTAATTAAGCGTGACTTTAAAAAAAATCAGCTTATTGTGACCAATAATGAAAATGATGAAAACATATGCAAGAAAAAAATGCTTGTTGAAATAACAAACTGGATTGCTGGCGAGCCAAAATTTCCCCTAAAAACAAAAGTGAGAATTCGCTATAACAGCCCCCAAGTAGACTGCGTGTTAAAAAGAAAAGAAGTGACAAATGGCAAAAAACAAGGTATTATTGAAGTGGAATTTTTGAAGCCTCAAAAAGCGGTAACCCCGGGGCAATCAGCGGTTTTTTACGGAAAAAACGGGGAAGTTTTAGGGGGCGGAACCATACTAAATTAAAAGTTAAAAATTCAAAGTTTAAAATTAATGAATATTCGCCAGCTGGCGGACTAAGCAATTAAAATTATGCAAGAAGTTGATCCGGAAATAAAAGCAAGCAAAAAAAAGTTACAGATAGAACTGATTCTCAAAGATTCAGATATAAAGAAAAATGTGCGTTCTGGAATTGAAGTGGAAACAGCTTTGCGTGACCTGAAGCACAAAGAAAGCCTTATTCAGATGGAAATACTTTCCAAGGAAAAGCAGCTCAAAAAAATTGAAGCTGACAGGGCTTTCATGGAGAATGAGCTCATCAAGATTAAGCATAAAATAAATTCATTGGGGCATTAATTTTTAGTTATTTGCTTCGCAAACCCACGCTACTCGCCTCGCTGAAGCTTTGGCGAAGCGGGCGAAAGCGGGACATGCGAAAACAAAAAAATATGTTGCAATCAAAAATAAAAGAAATTTTGGAAGAAGAAATACGAGGTATTGAAGAATTAAAAGATATGAATAAAGATAAGTTTCATGCTATTGAGCGTGAAATCGATGATAATAAGCGGGTCGTTCCATGTTATAACTTAAATATAATTATTCAAAGAGCAGAAGAATTAATAGTGCGGGTTTTTGATGCTTTTCAAGGTAATTCTTTATGGATAAATAGTAAATGGTCGGGTATAGAGAGAAAAATTAAAAAGAACCTTAAGAAATTGGAATAATTTTAATTAAGCTTAATAGCTATCAGCCAAAAGCTGTCTTTATGACTGCGCAGGAACTTCGTCAAAAATATTTGGAATTTTTCAAATCCAAAGGGCATACAATTATTCCCTCAGCTTCTTTGATTCCGGAAAACGACCCATCAGTGCTTTTCACAACAGCTGGCATGCATCCGTTAGTGCCATATCTTTTAGGTGAAAAACACCCAGGCGGCAAAAAATTAACCAATGTCCAAAAATGCGTGCGCACCGGCGATATCGATGAAGTGGGCGACACAATCCATCACACTTTTTTTGAAATGCTCGGCAATTGGTCATTGGGTGAATACTTTAAACAAGAATCCATTGAAATGAGCTGGGAGTTTTTAACATCGGAAAAATGGCTTAATTTAGACAAAAATAGGCTGGCCGTTTCCGTTTTTGCCGGCGATGAAAATTCTCCGTTTGATGAGGAAGCATTTAATCTCTGG
>CAZFCX010000024.1:312-13813 GCA_964517825.1 uncultured Bdellovibrionales bacterium | reverse complement strand
AATTTCTAATGTTTAAAAATTAAAACATTAAGATTTATTTATAAAATTAAAAATTCAAAAATTAAAAGTTATATACAAAGTATCTTCTCAATTTTCTTCTTATCCTTTTGCGGTCCGATAATGGCCAGGTTTAATTTTTCCGGCCGGAAAATATTTTTGGCCACTCGCAAAATATCTTCGGCTGTCACGGCATCAATCTTGGCAAAAATTTCCTTGAGCAGCAGGATTTTTTCTTTGCTAAACTCCTGATCAATAAAGAAGGCTGCAACCGCATCCGAAGCTTCAAATTCCATCACGCCTTTGCCTTTCACAAAATCCTTGGCTTTCTTGAGTTCTTTCTGGCTGACTTTGATCTTGGCAATCTTTTTATATTCCTTAAGAATTACCTCGATTGTTTCCAAAAGTTTTTTATGATCGACTCCTGCCTGCGTGCCGATATAGCCGCAATCCTCGTAGGCATCCACGCCGGTTCGGACTGAATAGGCCAAACCCCGTCTTTCCCGGATTTCCGTGAACAAACGGCTGCTCATATTGCCTCCCAAAATTACGGCCAAAAGCGACAAAGCGAAACGGTCTTTATGGTTTTGTTTATAGGCCCGGTTGGCCAGGATAAAATGGGTCTGATCAGTTTTCTTGAACTTAATACCAACCTGAGGCACTTTTTGTTTCTCAACAACCTCTTCGAAACCTTTACGTTTTCCTTTTGGCATCCGGCCCAAATAGGCTTTCACTTTTTTAATAATTTCCTTTTCATTGAATTTTCCCGCCACACAAACCACTGTTCCGCAGGCGTTGTAATGTTTTTTCATATAATCAATGAAATCCCGGCGCTTGAATTTTTTGATAGTTTTTTTATAACCGATTATTTCGCGGCCTAAAGTCGAGTTTTTATAGAGCAATTTTTCAATTTCATCGCCCACCATCCGGCGCGGATCATCTTCATACATGCAAAGCTCCTGAACGATTGTTCCGCTTTCGCGGTCGATTTCTGCCTGTTCTATTTTGGAATGCAAAAACATGTCTGTCAAAACATCAAAAGCGGTTCCCAAATGTTTGGAATCGGTTTTAGCATAGTAGAGAGTTTTGTCTTTGGAAGTAAAAGCATTGAACTCGCCGCCGATCGCATCCAGCTCTTCGGAAATGTGCTGAGTGGTCGGCCTTTTCTCTGTGCCCTTGAAAAGCATATGCTCGACAAAATGAGAAAGCCCGGCTTGTTTTTCGGTTTCAAAACGTGAACCGGCGTTAACCATCAGCATCACTGTCGCTGTCTCAGTTCCCTGCATCGGCACGGTTAAAATTCTAAGCCCGTTTTTAAGTGTTGTTTTTTTGTATTTCATTTGCTCTGTTAAATTCAACTCTGTCCAATATTTTGCAAAGAGAAATATTTAACAGGGTGAACTTGACAAAAAATTAAAAATATGATAGAATTGATAGAATTGACCTGAGTATCCTGTCCTATTACTTTAACCGTTTTGTGAGGCACAGTCAATTTTACCCCGTTAGAAAAATTAAAATATAAAATGATAACGACAACCCGCCAGTCTTTATGACTAGCATTTTTATCTAAATAATTAATGATTTTTTGTAATTTTTCTAACGGGGTAAAAAGCACCTTGAAAATATTTTTGGAGGGGTAAAAATACATTAAAAAAGGGGGCGTACTATGTCATCGTTTTTATCTTTTATTGAATCTTTTTTAGCATCGTGTATAGAACCTTTTTTGATACATGATGCAGAGGCAGCAAACATGCTACTCATAATTTTTCTGGTTGTTGTCGGTGCAATTATTTGTTTCCTTACCCTTCTTATGGAATTTAAAGAGGATATGGAAGAAAAAAAAGAATAATTCAAAACTCGGCGAGAAGCGGAAACATTCGCTCCTCGCCACCCATCCAAAAATATTTTCTCAAAAAAACTGACCAATAATGGCCAGTTTTTGTTTTTTATCTACTTTTTACGTTTTGCGCTTTTCTTAACTCGACTAATCCTAATAAGTCCGCTACATGGCACAATTTCAATGCCTTTCTTTTCCAATTCATCCAAAAACAAATTCATGCCCAACGAATCGGAAGAGATATGACCGGCGATAACCACATTGATATGATATTTTTCCGCCTCTTTACGATGTTCTTCGTTCATATGCATGCCAATAACAGTTCCGACCCCAGCTTGAGACAATTTTTCATAAATATCCTTGCTACCGGAAGTTCCTCCGGTAATTTCTGTTAGAGCAATCTTGCCAGTTCTATTATCTTCTGCCCCGGAAAATATTACCGGCCCAAAACCTTTTTTTGCCGCTTCTTTATATTCCGGTATTTCCAATAAAGATTTTATGATATCACCCACATATTCCGGTTTGTCTTTTTTTATTTTATTATCAACAAATTTAGCTACCAAATTGTCAGCTGGAGTGTGAACATTCATCAGACTTATATTCATTAATTTTGCCGCGTCAATTTCTTTATAATGATTTTCCGGGCTTATGCCGCGGGCTACTTCGCTGATTCTGATCTTCATAAGACTCTCTGCCACATTGATTGGCACGCCATATTGTTCCAAAACATCGGCTTGCAAGCGCATAACATCATCTAAACCAACTAATCCCATTCCGACCGGATGATGCGCAATGACTGTTTCGATATCCAATTCTTCGGCTAGCATTATTTCTGCTGTATCAATGTCAATCCCAACCATCACTTTTTTGATATTCTTTGTGCCATTGTCAAAATGGATTCTGGAATCTGCGTAGGGACTTTTCAATTTTTCCATGTCAAAAATTTCTTTCTGATCTTTTGAAAGTTTTTCATATTTTTCTTTTTGTCTTTTCATCTGTTTCTCTATCTGCTGCTTCGGACGAAAATCATTTTCAATTCCCATTTTAACTGCCAGTTTGTAAATTTCTTGGATGTTCATATTTGATTATATATAAATTAATTAAATTATTTATTAATTTTTCTCAGCAATGACAGCGGTTTGATATCCTTTTTATTAATTTTAACATAATATAGTTTCTCGTGTCCGCCGTGCGCTGAGGCAACTTCTTTTTTGTCTTCATCGCAAAGAGACAAAATTTTGGCGGGAATATTTTTTTCCGGTGTCACGATTTCAATCTTGTCTTCTTTTCTGAGCGCGTTGTGGATTTTCACTTTGAGTTCGCCGGAATTATTATCTAGCACCTCGCCCACAAATTGAAATTCATCCTGTGAAACATTCCCCGAAAAATTATGACCTGGTTCATTCCCCAACAAAAATCCTTCGGTGTATCCGCGATTGGCTAATTTATTAAGCTCTTTTTCCGCCCATTTTTGGACTTTTTTGATTTCGGCTGAACTTTTTTTTGCTTCAATCGCATCCAGCACTTTCCGGTAGGCCCGCGTCGTATTCGCCACATAATAGGCGCTTTTAGTGCGTCCTTCGATTTTGAAAGCCATGACCCCCGCTTTTCGAAGCTCGGCTAAATGTTTTATCAAATTCAAATCCTTGCTGTTGAAAAAATATGTCCCGTGTGAATCCTCTTCCAATTCCATTTCTACCCCACTCTGCACCTCTTTAATATTAAGACGTTTTGACGTTTTGACGTTTGACGTTTGACGATATTTCCAGCGACACGGTTGCGTGCAACCGCCTTCATTCGCACTTTGGTTTGACATCCATTTGCTCAAAATGCAACGTCCGGAATAGCTCATGCACATGGCGCCATGGACAAAATATTCCAATTCCAGATTGGGAACTCTTTTGTGAATTTCTTTTATATCGGCAAGTGTCACTTCACGCGCCAGAATGATTCTTCTGACTCCCGCATCCTGCCAAAATTTGGCCGCGCGCCAGTTGGTCGTGTTAGCCTGCGTGCTAAGATGAATGTCAATTCTAGGCAAATATTTTTTAACTAGAGTTATAATTCCAGGATCAGAAACAATCACGCCGTCGATTTTTATTTTCCGGAGAAATTTTAAATGTTTTTCGACAGCCGGCAGATGATAGTTGTGCGCATAGATGTTCACCGTCACAAATATTTTTTTGCCTTTTTTATGCGCATATTCGGCCGCTTCCGCTAAATCTTTTTCGGAAAAATTGTTGACTCTCGCCCGCATGGAAATGTCCGGCGTACCGGCATACACCGCATCTGCCCCATATGCTATTGCATATTTAAGCTTTTCCAGACTTCCCGCCGGCGCCAAAAGTTCTATTCTATTTTTTATCTTGCTTGTTTTTCTCATTATTTTATTCAAAAATTTTTTTGGAATTTGGTGCGAGATATAGCCATTTATCCATGTCTTACTCTATCTTTTTTCGGCTTCTTAGTCAATAAAAACATGCCTACCAGCAGACATGCCTTAAAATTTTTGTTCAGTAACTAGTTACTGAACAACTCTCTCCGTTTTCCAACAGCTTAAGTAATTACGGTTGAAGAATATCTTCCGTCCGCCCATTGACTGATATAATAACTTCCTTAACAGTCGGAAACTGCCTGAGTGTATCTTCAATTTGCGATCTGATGGCGCTTACCCGGCAGGAACCGCCAACGGCTTGCTCCAATTTTTCGTCAAAATCAACCCGGGCTTTGCCCGCTTGTATGCTGATGCTGTTCAGTTTTACCAACGGATTGATGGACGTGAAATAGCCCGCTGATTTTTCTTCCAGCGTCGGACCGGCCAAAAGAAGTTCAATGGCTGCGCGCGCCATTGCCTGAGTTTTCGCAATCACCCGTTCGCGCGGGGATGTGACTGAACAATCCATTTCCGTGCGGCTTTCTTCGTTGCTGAAAAATACTTTGACAACCATGGTTTCTCCCTGCGAAAAAACCACTGGCACGGCAAAAGAATCATCCAATTCTTCCAAATCGGAAGCATTGGCTTTTAGCAAAATCAGCTTTCCCGATTTAGCTGTTTTGCGGTCAAAAACCAGAGTGGCTTTGAAAGGCACAAAATTTTCCGTCATCCACTCACCATCAGCCTCCGCAATTCCGCTGGCCAATTCCTTTCCGTTTTCATCCACGAGACGCACCGGAAAACTGGCTTCGAAAAACCAGTTGCCCCGCGCTTCGCCGCTTATTTCCAGCGGACTGCTGATTTCAGCTCCGGTTTGCGGCTTGGTAACCCGGATAATATTTTCATAATTTTTTTCCGGCTCTTTCTTTTCCTCCTGGACAATCACCGGCGGCTTGGTTTCCGGAACAATTTCTTTTCTCTCGAGTTTGGAAAAAACAACATAAGCTGCTGCGACCACTAACACAACCGCTAAGATTATAAACCAGATATATTTTTTCATATTTTTTATTTACTCGCGATCCGCTTTTATTCTTTTTTTAAAAATTACGGACGCGATTAAAATTATTACGAAAAAAATGCAGCCCATGACGCAGGTCGGAAGCCCGAAGAAATAGGCTCCAAAACCGCTTTGCCAAAGCAGCGGGATTTCTCCTATGGAAAAATATCCGGCAAAAATTGTTCCGGCCAGTGAAACGCAGAGCAACGCTTTCGCTAAAGATTCCACATTCCATTTGCCCAGCGCTAAAAGTATGGAGAAAATAAAAAGCAAACTAAACATTGCAAATCCGAAATAGCAAGCCGGCATTCCTAAAAGAAGCGGGCAGGTTTCCCCGAAGGCGCAGGCTGATGAGAAAAATTTCACTCCGCTCATATAGCCGGAAAACAGAACTCCAGCAATGGAAGCAACTAAAAAGAAAATTTTGAAATTTTTATACATATTATTTATTTTTTTATAGCGAGATGGGAATTTTAATACGTATTAAAGTAAGTACTGGTGTAAGCATTAAGGCGAGGTTGTCTGCAAAATAATCTTATTTCCAGCATATCAAAGCGCTCACTTGATTTCATAAACCATATCTTTTCTTTCCACGATTATTTTCCAGCCTTGTTTTTTCGCTGTGTTATAAAGTTTTTTGTTGGGGTTGAAACAGATCGGATTCTCCACCATTTTGAAAAGCGGAATGTCGGACTCCGTGTCGCCCACCGCTATGGAGCCTCTGATGGTTAGATTTTCTTTCTCCATCACCCGCTGCAGGACATTGGCTTTGTTGTTGATTATGTCTCCATGCATAAGTCTGCCGGTGAATATGCCTTTCTCGTTTATTTCCCGCATCCGGCCGTAGGCCTTGTCGAAACCCAACTGCTTGCAAAAATCATCCACGATCATTTTGGGCGAGTTAGAGATGGCCAGCAAAAAATATTTTTTCTTTTTCAGCTGCCTGATCAGATCCCGGGTATATTTATAGGTCTGGCCCTGTTTGATGGCCACGACCCTTTTGGAAATTTTCAGAAAATCTTCATATTTTTTGCCTTTAATATTGGCATCAAAAGCCTTGACTACCCCATCGATATATTTTTCATAAGAGCCCTGCCTGTTAAGCCAGTCCTGATAGTGTTTGGAATAATGCTTTTTGACTGACGGTTTGAAAATCCCTTCGGCAATCAAAGCTTCGGTTATTTCTATAAGCAGACTGGAACGAAAAATTGTTCCATCGATGTCGAATATGGCAACTTTTTTCATATTTGTTTTTTTATATATTTATATTTTATGCCTATTTCTTTCATTTTTCAAGGCATGAAAAAAGACGCTTTTGGCGCCTGTTTTTTGTGGAATATTTTATCCAAGCAACTGTTCGATTTTTTCCGCCAGTTCTGAAGGCGTGTGCTGCGATTTGATCAAATAATCGCTGGCTCCCATTTCAAGGGCCTGGATTTTGTCATCTTTGTCGTCCAGATTAGTGGAAAAGACGACCATTATTTTCTTGAAACGATCATCGGCTTTGATTTTTTTCAGCGCTTCAAGACCGTCCATTTTCGGCATAACAATATCCATCAGAATCATATCAATTTCGGCATATTTTTCTTCGAGCCAAGCCAGTGCTTCAACCCCATTATTAGCTGACAAAACTTCATAGCCCTTATTCATAAGTGCCATGGTGTACATTTCCAAAAGATCCTCTTCATCTTCAACAAGTAGAATTGTTTTTTTGCCGTCTTTCATAACTGTATTTTTTATATCTTCAATATAATTATAGAACCAAAGGCAATTTAAAAGCAAGCGGTTGCAAATTATTTTTTCACCCCGACATTTCCTGTCCAGCCAAAGATTTCCGTAAAGTTGTTGATAATGATTTGGATAATATTTTCTTTAGTTCTTGGAGTAAGGAAAGAGAAATACTGCGAAACAGATTCGTTGCCGGCGGCATCAGCTGATTTAACTCTGAAATTATAAACTGTACCGGCTTTTAGAGCTGGCATAACCACGACATGATTGGTAGACAAACTGTCCGTGTTTTTATAATCCACTTCTGATCCGCCCCGCCCTTCCCTGAAAATGACAACTGAAGTGGCCTGCTCATTGGTTTTCCAGGAAATTATTGTCTGGACTTTGTCTGACTGCGTAAGCGCGCTGTCAGTATGGACACTTTCAATATTGGGCGGATTTTCATCTTTGCCAGTGGTGAAATCCTTGGCTTCCATTCTGCTTTCAGAACCAAATTCGTCTTTGGCGGAAACGCTGATTCTGTAGGTGGTGCCTTGTTTTAGGTTGGTAAGGGTGATTTTATGTTTGGTTGATAATTCCTGAGTTCCCTGAGAACCGGTTTCGGTTGAATTGTCAGCATCAGTATAAATCACATTGGCATCGGTCAGAACATCGGTGGTAAAAGAAACCACGGCCCCATTTTCAGTAACATCGGAAACTACAATGTTTTCAATCTTCGGCGGTGATTTAGGTTCAAAAGTGTTGTCGGAAGAAGCATAAAGGTTGCCGTCTTCATCTTCGCCTTTGACGCGATAGTGATAGGTTTCCCCCTGATTCAATCCGGAAAGTTCTATGGAATGTTCTTCGACGTAATCAGTTTTTTCTTTTTTATCTCCATAACTGGTGGTGAGTCCGTATTCAACAATAGAAGTAGCTTTGTTGCCGGTTGTCCAGGTTATAGTAGCTTCTCCCATTTTGTTAGACTCAACTTTGACAGAAGAAAGGGATGACGGTTCCGAAGTCGTGAAAGAACCTTCGGAAGATTCTCCGATATTGCCGGATGCATCAAGGGAAGAAGCTTTGTAATAATATTTCGTGCTTGGGATAAGTCCGCTGATGGTTACCGTATGCGTTTTGGAATAATTTTCCTTGTCCATGTTTGTCAAATAATTGCCCGCCATTTTATCAAGCTTGCCTGATTCTATTCCAAATCCAACGCTGCTGCTTGCCTCTTCATCCGTATTCCAAATAATAACAGCAGTTTCGCCGGTCACACTGTCAACCTTAACGCTGGAAATTTCTGGTGCAGTAGCATCTTGCAGGGCATTGTATTCCCCTTCTCCAAGCTGTTTATCCAAAGTTGTAAAGGTGTATTCATCGGAGTCTTCCGTATTTCCCAAGTCATCAATGCAGGCGATTTGATAAAAATACGCCGTAGAAAATATGAGTCCGGTCATATGGATGGAATGATTGACATTGAAGCCGGATTCCACAAAAGGCACTTCGCTGTAGTTGCCAGTCTCCGTTCCATATTCAATGGAGCATTTGGCAACTTGATCGGTATTAAAAGTGATAACCGCTTTAGTGTCGGTAATAACTGATGGCGGACTGGCAACATCAGCTATTTCAGAAAGCGGTTCGTGCTGATCAATCTGGATTTTCTCCGTGGTAAACGTGACATCTTCGGAAGTGAAATTAATGCTGGCAGTTTCCGAGTCGGTAATTTTGGTCATCACGTGATAGACAGTTTCAGGCGTAAGTCCGGTCACGTGATAGAAATGTGATTTGGTGGCCGTGTTGATTTCCAAATAGTTGGCGCAATTGTCCATATCGGCAATAACATCAGTGTCCCAACAAATTTTGGAAGTTGAGTCCGTGTTGGCTGCCGGCAGATAGATGACGGCTTCTATGTCCGAATGCTCAGCTACCAAAGGATTGCCCGGATTGGTCAAGTCAGGATGGTCAGTTTGAATTGGCAAAGTAGTGAAAGAATATTCCTGACTGACACTGACATTTTCCGATGTGTCTTGAGAAACCAAGCGATAATAATAGTCCGTGTTCGGTTCCAAGGAATTCAAGCTCATTATGAAATTGTGAGCCAGATTGGAGCTGTTGCCTGAGAGATAGCTGGCGTACGGATTGCGAAGAACAATGGTCGGATCAAAATCCGTATCCGTGAAATTGTCAAAAGCCGCGTGATTTGCAGTATCATACAGTAGCCAAGAAGTGGCACGCTCATTAGTTTCCCAAGAAATCGCGGCTTGCGTGTCTGTTGTGATCAAAGGATTGCCAGGATTGGCGGTAATGACCGGCGGAGTAGAATCAGACAAAGTTGTAAAACGATAGTAGGCGCCATTAGCTGTGTCTCTGGCAGTAGCGCTGTTAGCCGTAGATTCAACATAATAGTAATACTGGGTTCCGATTGATAAATCCGACAAGGTGCAGGTGTGATTTATGACATCCGTACTGTCGCAAGCCGCTTCCGTAGGAGTGACCAAGTTGTCGTTTGAATCGATCGCCAAAGCATACCATAAAGACGAACTGGAGGCTAAATCATCCCCCGCTTTATTCTCGGTCGTCCACCGGACGGTCGCCGTAGAATTGCCGATTGGATCGGCATTGATATTTTTGATGACCGGACCGTTTTTGGTCGTGAAAGTTGCCGGACCATCCATCGTCGCCTCCTTGCCCCAGGAAGTTTCTGAGTGCACCTGATATTCATATTCCGTATCCGGCACTAAATCATAAATTTGGTTTGTGGCTTTGGAAATTGTCACGGCATGGCTGGTTTCGTATGATTCATAACTGCGGCAGTTCCATCCCGGCGGATCCGGCAGATGCACGCGCCAACAAACCTGGCTGTCTGCCGGCAAAAGCTCGCTATTGTCATTGGCATTGACCGTGTCCCAATGGATGGTAACTTGATTGGCAAAAACTTCAGCGTCCGGAACCGGATCAGCCGGAAATAAAATGGCCAAATCTTTGGTGACCGAAGAACCGCCGGAGCTTGGTATCACGCATTTTTTGTCGCTGAATTCCGAATAGTCCGTACCGTCAGCATCATGGCTGGCAAACCTGACTTGATAGCAATATTTGTTTTCATCGGAAAGACCCAAATAATTTTTGTAATTAGTCGATTCCTGACTGATAGTAATGTCCGGTGCGCCGGCTGTGTTGATTGTGCAATCCGCATTATCCTTGTCATCTGAACATTGAAATATTTGATATTGATAAAATCCCTTGGAACCCTCGTGCCCAGTCGGAATTTTCCAAGACAGAAAGACGCGGAAATCTTCCGGATCTGAGACATCGTAATATTGAAAAGATTGCGGCGTTTGCGGCGGAGCGCTGCTGATGATTGTTGTGTTGCCGGCAACATCCCGATATTCCACGCAGGCTTTGACTAAATCACTGTCGCTAACAAGATCCAGTGTGGCGGCAAAATCTTCCCAAGTAGCACCGGATAAATCACAGGAAGTTGTGTCATCGTCATAAACGACACTGCGCATTTGCAGTCCTGCGATGCCGCGGCTGCCATCGGCGGCTGTCAGTTGTATTTGTCCGCTAGTAGCGGAACGGTTGATTAAAATAGTGCCGGTCGGATCGGTAATGTCAATGTTTAGCGGGTTGACGCTGGCTGCGTAGCTTTCGTTGCCTGCCGTATCGGCAGATTTGGTGCAGATATATTTATCATTATTGGTTTCCGTATTTATAATAATCGGCGTGTCGGAACCGAAAGAAGCGGCAGCGGCATAGTTCTTGGTATTGCAGACATTGTCCGAACTGAAAATGTATTTATGGCTGGCAGGATTGATTTCGGAAACATTGATTGTCACCGTGTCGCTCTGAGTCGGACCACTGTCAACATCATCCGTAAAAGTTATAACCGGAACAGTGGTATCAACCAAAACTCCATCACTAATATTCGTGCTAGGCATATCAGTAGAAGTCAGCTGGTTGTTTTTGATGTCGCTTACAGCTTGAGAAACAATGGAAGCCACTTTAAGATTTTGAACATTATCGCCGGACTGCACAACATATGGACCGGAAATGGTGGAGGTGGAAACAGAAGTCATATCGATAGTCGCCGTTCCTCCATCAGAATTGACTTTGACATGGATATTGCTGCCGGCTTTCACTGATTTATTGTAATGAGCTACCAAAGTGATGCTGTCTCCAGCATTATAGTTTCCGGCTGTGGCGGAAAAACTTTGCAAACTTGGCGGAACCGTATCTACAATAATATCTTTATTATCAGATAGGTTTTGTCCGGTTGGAACACTCTCGCTGCTTTTGACATTGGTCGCCGGATCGGAAACGCTCATAGAAACAACCCGGCGAACAGCCAAGTCTATTGAGTCATCGCTGATTCCATCATGCGGGCCGCTGACAGTATAAGTGCCGGAGAGAGTAGTGCCGGAAACTTGATTAAGCACAACTTGGGATCCGGCCGTATTTTCCAGTTCGATTGTCATAGTGGATCCGTCGGCCAGATCTTCATCAAAAACAGCTTGCATATTAATTGTGTCGCTCGTGCCATACATCGTCAGCGGGTCATCAGGATCCGAATTCGCGCTGGAAGAAGTGAAGGACTGCAAAATCGGAGCGGTTTTGTCCACTGTCAGAACTTCAGATGTCGCGCCGGTTGTCGTGTTGCCGGCTGTATCTTCGGCAATGACTTGGTAATAATATGTGCCTTCGGCCAAATTGGAATTATCTGCGTAACTGGTGGTAGCGATATTGGTAATCGGAGTTCCAATTGTAGCGAAAGTCCCGCCGACTCCGGCTTTTCGTTGAACGAGATAATCTTGGAAACTGGCTTCAGAAACCTCGGTCCAGCTGACAGTTTGATTGCCGGTGTTGTTGAGATAACTGTTCAGTGTGGCAGCGCCTGGAGAAGTTGGGGAAACAGTGTCAGTATAACCTGCCTTTGTGGCTTCATCAGTCGGATTAACATTTGTAGAAGCATTGCTGGCGTTATCTGTGCCGGTGACAGAAAAGTTTTCAATAACTGTTCCGACGGCAGACGCATCACTGGCGACAACTCTGGTGTATGTGTAGTCATTGCCGGAAACCAAAGTTGTAGCGGCATCCGTCACATCATTGGCTGTGCCTTCAGCCGCAATGGAAATAGTTGGAGCGGAAACCAAAGCTTCGCTGGCAGATATTTTGACATAGTAAGTTCCGGCTTTCAGTTTTGGATTCGTGCCCAAAGAATTGGTCAGACCGGAATCAGAATAATATTGCATGGTGAAAGTCGGAGCAGTTGTGTCCGTATAGCCGGCTTTGATTGATTCGTCAGTCGGATTAACATTAGTAGAAACATTGCTGAAACTATCTGTGCCGGTTATGGAAATATTTTCCAACACAGTTCCGACTGCCGCCGCATCGCTGGCTATGGTGCGCGTGTATCTATAATCATTGCCGGAAACCAAAGTGGCTACTGCATTCGTCACATCATTGGCTGTGCCTTCAGCGTCAATGGAAATAGTTGGCGCAGAGGCTAAAGCTTCGCTGGCAGATATTTTGATGTAGTAGGTTCCGGCTTTCAGTTTCGGATTGTCGCCGAGGGACGAAGTCAATCCCGCGTCGGAATAATATTGCACGGTGAAAGTCGGAAGCTGCAAATCCAGAGTCTGCGCCGCTGTCACGCTGCTTTGCCCGATAGTATTGAAGTTTGTCACATCTGCATCATTAGCGACTACTTTGAGCAGGAGTCCGGTCAGTTTGTTTGTGTTTAAATTACTATTCGAATCATTTCTTGGATCCCAGACAAAAGAGCTGCCGCTAGTGCTAACATTGTCTCCTGGAGTGCCGGTGGCTGAAAAAGTATTGACAGTCTGCACTGCGGAAGAAGAGTTGAAGAAGACGGCTGTTCCTTCTGAATGCGTAGTGGCAGTGGTTGGAAAATCAGCATCGAAAGTTGCTCCTCTCGTGAGAATGTTTCTTTGGTTCCCCGTGCAGCCTGCTGAATCAAAGGTTATGAGTTCAGTATCAATCAGCATTGATCCGCTGGTTGGAATCGGCTGGCTGTTGGTGTTGGTCAAAGTTATGATTCCGGTTTGCGAATCAGTGAGAACCGGCGCTGTTACTCCACTGTCCGGCTGCCAGAAAAGCAAAGCTTTGATAGGAGCTGCTGCTGTGCCATGGGCAATATTGCCTAAGTCGTCATAAGTTTCCGTGAGGGTGTATGGAACAGTCACTGTGCCGTTGGCATTCTGAGTATAGGTCACAGAACTGATCGCCGGAGCAACGTTGTAGGCATATTGCACCGAGGCATTAGTGACAGTCGGCGTGGCAAAACCGCTAGAAGCCAGAGTTATTTTGTATTGAAAATACTGATCATCTCCTCCGGTTTTAAGAGGACTATTGGCCGGAATTGCATCACCGGTACTGGTGGTGAAATATGAAGTTCCAGCGCAAGGAGCTGAGACATCAGCTGGTCCGCACCAAGCCGCTGCAGCAATGCCATCGGATGTAGAAGCGCTGCGGACTTGGAACCCGACTGTCTCTGTGGCTGAAGTGCCGG
>CAZFCX010000024.1:0-207 GCA_964517825.1 uncultured Bdellovibrionales bacterium | reverse complement strand
ATCCGCCGTAGTTGATGGTTACGCTGGATAGAGTTGGGGTGACAGCAACATCGGATGTTGAAAAATTGGCCCGATATTGAATATATCTTTTGCCGGAAAGAGCCGAGATGCTGCCGCCATTGGCAATGTTGGTGGTCCAATCAGTCCATGACCCATCAGGCGTGGCTGTGTTGCCTGACCTTGCATCCATTGTGAGAGTTTGGCCGT
>CAZFCX010000023.1:9904-14600 GCA_964517825.1 uncultured Bdellovibrionales bacterium | reverse complement strand
ACTTTTCCTTTTGTTTCCTCAGATCTTTCTTCCAATGAAGGAATTCTTTATGGAATCAACCGGCACAACAACAGCCTGATTTTATTTGACAGGTTTAAATTAGAAAATGCCAATATGGTCGTATTTGCTAAATCTGGCGGAGGAAAAAGTTACACAGTCAAACTGGAAATATTCAGGTCATTGATGGTGGGCACAAGCGTGGTTGTGATTGATCCGGAAAATGAATATAAATATCTTTGCGAAACTGTCGGGGGAGCTTTCATCAAAATGTCCTTAAATTCATCTTATCATCTCAATCCTTTTGATTTGCCGATTGTCGGAGAAGATGAAGATCCAGAAGATGTTCTCAGAAGCAATATTGCCAGTTTGATAGGACTTTTGCATATCATGCTTGGCAATGTAACACCGGAAGAGGATTCTATTCTGGATTTGGCTATTCGTGAAACTTATGCGATGCGTGACATTACTGCCCAAAGCAATTTTAAAACGCTGACTTCAAATTCTTTTCCAACAATGTCAGATCTCTATTCGGTTGTCAGAAATTCGGAAGGCGGAGAATCAATCGCAAGAAGATTGGAAAAATATACCGAAGGAATTTTCGCCGGAGTGCTAAACCATCCTACCAATGTTCAGATAAACAATCAGATGGTGGTTTTTAATATTCGCGATCTGGAAGAGCAGCTGCGTCCGATTGCCATGTATACGGTACTGCATTTCATTTGGAATGAAATGCGTTCATCGATCAAAAAAAGAATGGTGGTTGTTGATGAAGCCTGGGTTATGATGCAAAACGAAGATGCGGCGTCATTTTTGTTCGGAATTGCCAAGCGTTGCCGCAAATATTACACGGGACTGACAACTATCACTCAAGATATTGCCGACTTCATGACTTCGCGTTATGGTAAGCCGATAGTGACCAACTCATCATTGCAACTTTTATTGCGTCAATCACCGGCGGCCATTGAAACAATTTCAGACACCTTCTTTCTGACTGATCAGGAAAAGTTTTTGCTCTTGGAAAGCGGAGTTGGAGAAGGAATTATATTTGCCGGCGCTAAGCATGTGGCGATTAAGGTCATTGCTTCCTATACTGAAGATCAAATCATCACATCCGATCCGCGCCAACTAATGGAAATTGAAAAAGCTAAAAAGGATCTGGAAGCTGAAGAAGAACAATAAAAAATAGTTTCCAATTTAATTTTTAGATTTTTATTCGATTTTTAAAATTTCTTAATGCAATATTAAGAAATAAAATTTTTGTTATCAGCATTATAAAAAATATGGATGACATTCAGCAAAAACAGAAAAATATTCTGGATATGGCCATGAAGCAAAGTAAAAAGAGACAGCAACCGAGTCAGTATCATCAACAAAGGATAGAAGATGCTAAAATGCAGAGCCAAAAAAGACAGCAAATGAGTTCAACATATCAACAAGATCTGGAAGAGTCACGCAAACGAGCAGTTAGCAATTATTCTATAAATCCTGGAAATACAGACGGAAATTATGGTGGTGTAAGTAGTGCTATAAATACTGCAAAAAATTTATCCATGTTAGCAAAACCAGGAGGAATTTTTTCCGTCTTAAAGCAAATAAGCTTTTTTAAAGATATTCCTTTTTTCTTTGCTATTGCATTTGCGATTTTGAAAGACATTGTAGACAGCGTTCTGAATTTAACAGTTGTCTTGGCAGTAGTTGCTTCTGTCTGCTGCTCTTTCTTTATCTTTTTTATGCTGTTATTGGCTGGAGCCTCAGAAAAAAGAAAACAAGCAAGAGGTATAGTAAAATCAATGCTTAAACCACTGATTATAATAGCCGGAGGAACTGCCGATTCAATTCCCGGAATTGGCTTTTTGCCTATTGAGAGCATCACGGCTATTGTAATTTATATTCTAGTTCTTTTTGAGAGAGCAAGTGCAGAAGCAGAGCAAAAACAATAAAATTAAAACCATTCAAAGTATGTCTTCCAAAATATATTCAGCGGCGACAGTCGGACTGGACGGTGAAGTAGTGGAAGTGGAAGTTGATGTGCTGGGTTCAGGCCTCCATAATTTCAATATTGTCGGTCTGCCTGATGTGGCCATCAAAGAATCGCGCGATCGGGTTTCCAGTGCCATTAAAAACAGCGGTTTCAAGCCCCCGCACCAGTGCGGGCGCATCACTGTCAATCTGGCTCCGGCTGATTTGCCCAAAGCCAGTCCGATTTATGACCTGCCGATAGCGGTGGGATTTTTGTTAGCGACCAAGCAATTGCAGTTTGATTTTAATGGCCGGATGGTTGTCGGCGAACTTTCTTTGGACGGGCGCGTGCGTCCAATTCAAGGCATCTTGCCGATCGCTCTTTTGGCAAAAGAAAAAGGCTTTCAGGAACTGTATGTTCCCAATGAAAACGCGGCGGAGGCTAGCGTAGTGAAAGGCATCAACATTGTGCCAGTGGACACTTTGTATTCTTTAGCCGATCATTTTTCTGGCAATAGGCATATTGATTATTTTCCGGAACTTTCGGGGGATGCTTTGTTTTCCTCGGCAGAGTATCTGATTGATATGGCACACATCAAAGGACAGCAGCATGCCAAGAGAGCTTTGGAAATTGCGGCAGCGGGCGGACACAATGTGATTCTCAATGGCCCACCGGGATCAGGCAAAACTTTGCTGGCCAAGGCTATGCCGACAATTTTACCGCAACTGACCATGAACGAATCATTGGAAATTACCAAAATATTTTCCGTAGCCGGCAAATTGCACAAAGGTCAGTCATTAATAACAACTCGGCCGTATCGGAATCCGCATCACAGCGCCAGTAGCGTCTCACTAATTGGCGGCGGCAGCTATCCGCGGCCGGGTGAAATAAGCTTGGCGCATCGGGGTGTTTTATTTTTGGATGAATTTGCGGAATTTCCCAAAAGCGTGCTGGAAAATTTGCGCCAGCCGCTTGAGGATGGTATGATAACAATCTCAAGAGCCAAGGGCTCACTGCATTTTCCGGCCAGGTTTATTTTAGTGGCCGCCATGAACCCCTGTTTTTGCGGCAACGCCACTGATCCGGAAAGAATTTGCACTTGCACGCCGCTCCAAATTGCGCGTTATCAGCAGAAAATTTCCGGACCGATTATGGATCGCATCGATCTGCATATTGAAGTTCCACGGCTAAGCTTTGATAAATTACAGGAAGGATCTGATGAAGAAAAAAGTTTGGACATCAGAAACAGAGTAGAAAGTGCCAGAAAAATACAACTGAAAAGATTTGAAAATTTGCCAATAGTTTCCAACAGCGAAATGTCGCCCGATCAGATCAAAAACTTTTGCTTTTTGGATGAGCCATGCTTGCAGCTCCTCAGAAGCGCAGTAGTTTCCTTGAAACTTAGTGCGCGCGGCTACCATCGCATCATTAAAATTGCGCGCACAATTGCCGATCTCTCCGGCAGCGAAAATATCCAATCGAATCATGTGGCGGAAGCCATTCAATATAGGTTTAAAACGGAATAAGTTTACATGAAATAAAAATATGTCGAGACGGATATAGGAATTGTACATTTTTTGCTACACTGCTCGGCGCTTAGGATTTTGTTTTAAGTTATTATCACGTCAATCTAGTAAGTTGTCTTTTGAAAATAATAATTTGCTAGCGCCTGCGTTAAGTTTCGCAAAAAATGTACAGTTCCTATATCATTGATGCCGATGCTGTATTTCTTAAAATCAAAAATAAATAATTTTATTAAAAATATCAAAAAAAGAAACCTTACATTTCTTTTATTTTTTCTTTTGATATTTTATCCCTCACTTTCCTCAGGAGCTGTACAGAATTTTGATGTAGTAGAAAAAAGGTTAAAACTTAAAGAGGAGGGCATCGTGTTTGAAATAAAATCCAAAGCCAAGACAGTTCAGGATTTTTTGGATGAGCAGAATATTAGCTTGAAAGAAAATGATCTGATTTTGCCAAGCAGAGACACTAAAATTTATTCCGGCTCCAGAATTATAATTTTTCGAGCTAAAAATATAACAATAAAAGAAGGCGGCAAGACCTTTGAAATGTCTACTTTGCAAAATACTGTTGAGCAGGCAATTTGGGAAAATAAGAACATTAATTTAGGCGAAGACGATATCACCGAACCAGGCAGGCAAACTTTGATTAAGAACGGCACGAAAATTGCCGTAACGCATGTGGTTATAAAAGAGGAAATAAAGAAATTGGATATAGATTTTAAAACCGTTTCCAATGAAGACGATAAATTGAGTTGGCGGACGAAAAAAGTTACTCAAAAAGGCGAGAAAGGGATAAAGGAAGTTAAATATAAAGTGGTGTATCATGACAGCAGAGAAATGTCGCGCAAAATTTTGGAGAGCAATGTGGTTAAGGATCCTGTCACAGAAATTGTCACACAAGGAACTTATGTGAAAACCGGCAAAGCGCACACTGGCTGGGGAACGTGGTATGCTTGGAAGGGCGGACTTTTCGCGGCCAGTCCGTGGCTGCCTATGGGATCGTATGCTAAAGTGACCAACAAGGCTAACGGCAAATCAGTCATTGTGCGAATCAATGACCGAGGTCCGTTTGGAGCCAACCGCATCATTGATTTGGATAAAGTGGCTTTCGCCAAGATCGCCTCGATTGGCGCGGGAGTGATTGATGTTAAAGTGGAAGAGATATTGAATTAGTTTTTCCAATAATTTCGAATTATGAATTTTGAATTTCGAA
>CAZFCX010000023.1:6424-9887 GCA_964517825.1 uncultured Bdellovibrionales bacterium | reverse complement strand
TGACATAATGTTTAAAAAATTAAAAAATTAAAAATTTAATCAAAATTCAAAATTAGAAATTAAAAATTAATCCGAGTTAAAAAATATAAAATGGAAATAAGAGCAAAAAAATCGCTTGGTCAAAACTTTCTTACGGAGGAGTCAATGTTGAAAAGGATTATTGATAGTGCCGATCTTTCTGCTGAAGATGTTGTGATTGAAATCGGGCCAGGGCAAGGAGCGCTCACAGAACTTCTGGCTCAGAAATGTCAGAAAGTGATTGCGATTGAACTGGACAATCGTTTGGTTGAGATGCTACGTAGCAAGCTACGTAACAAAGAAAATGTTGAAATTATTCATGATGATATTTTGAAAATAAATTTACCAGAGTTAGTTTCTAAATACGAAATACGAGATACAAAATACAAAATTGTTGCCAACATACCTTATTATATTACCGCGCCAATAATAAGATTGCTGCTGGAAACAGAATTTCCGCCGAGCGAGATGGTTTTGATGGTACAAAAAGAAGTGGCGGAAAGAATCGTGGCAAAGCCAGGCGATATGAGTATTTTAGCTGTCTCGGTGCAATATTATGCCCAGCCGAAATATTTATTCACTGTTCCAAAAACCGCTTTTGAACCAGTGCCGAAAGTGGATAGCGCAGTTATTAAAATAGTAATCAGTAATAAGCAACCAGTAACCAGCAAAGAAGAAGATAAAAGTTTTTTTAGAATAGTAAAAATAGGATTTAGTGCAAAAAGGAAAACATTATCAAATAATTTAGCAAATGGATTGCAGTTAGATAAGAAAGAAATTGAAGAAAAATTGATCACACTTGGATTTTCGACGAATGTCCGCGCACAGGAACTTTCCGTGGAGGATTGGAAAAAATTAACTGAAATTTTATAAACTATGCAAAATGTTTTGGAAAATTTGAATGAGCAACAGAGAAAGGCAGTTGAGACGGTCAACGGTCCGCTTTTGATTATTGCCGGCGCGGGCTCGGGAAAAACCAAAACGTTGACCCATCGCGTGGCCTATTTGATCAAGGAACAAAAAATTCATCCTAGAAACATTTTGGCCGTGACATTCACCAACAAGGCGGCGCAGGAAATGTCGCAGCGCATCGTGCATATTTTGTATCCGGAAGCGGACAAAAATTATAAATACAATCTCTATGGCAGCGCGGAACTGCCAACCATCGGAACTTTTCACGCCATTTGCTCGAAAATTTTGCGCAGTGAAATCGAAGTTTTGGGATATTCTAAAACTTTTCACATAGTGGATGATCAGGATCAGCATGTGCTCATGAAAAAAGTTCTGAAAGAACTGGAAATTGATCCACAGCAATTTAATCCGCGGGCGATTTCGGCCAACATCAGCAAAGCCAAAAATGAGCTGATTGATAGCGAACAATTTTCAAATCAAGTCGGTGGATATTATGAAGAGATTGTGGCTAAGGTCTATAAAAAATATCAAACGACACTTAAAGAAAACAATGGTCTGGATTTTGACGACATTTTGATGCTGACCGCGGGGCTTTTCCAGAAATTCAGATATATTTTAGTTGATGAATATCAAGACACCAATCACGCGCAATATGTTTTGATCAATCTTTTGGCCAGCAAGCACAGAAATTTGTGCGTAGTGGGCGATGACTGGCAATCGATCTATAAATTTCGCGGAGCGGACATCCGCAACATTTTGAATTTCGAAAAAGATTATCCGGAAGCCAAGGTTATTCATCTAGAACAAAACTATCGTTCAACACAGATCATTCTGGATGCGGCTTACGGCGTAATTTCCAAAAACATAAATCGCAAAGACAAGAAACTCTGGACCGAAAAAGAAGCAGGCCAACTTATTGCTTCTTTTGAAGCGGAAGATGAAAGCGATGAAGCCGAATTTATTGCTAGTGAAATCAAAAAAGAAAAAAGAAAATATTCCGATTTTGTGGTGCTCTATCGCACCAACGCCCAATCACGGGTTATTGAAGAAATTTTTCTCAGAAGATCAATCCCTTATCGCATCATCGGCGGCATTAAATTTTATCAACGCAAGGAAATCAAAGACGTGGTGGCGTATCTTCGGTTGATTTCCAACTTTAATGATTTGATTTCGTTGGAAAGAGTGATCAACGAACCAAAGAGAAATATTGGACCGGTTACGTTAAAGAAATGGGTAAACATAGCGAAAAAAAATAATATCAGTTGTATTGAAGCCGGAATACAGTCATCAGTCATCAGTAGCCAGTCATCTAAAATCCCAATTTCCAAAATTGATGCTATAGTTAAATTTTCGGAATTTATTCGAAGAATGAAAGACGTGCAGCCGCGGATAAAACTGACAGATTTAGTGGAAAAAGTTTTCAAAGAAAGCGGCTATGAGCAAATGCTGCTCCGCGAAGGAACTGAAGGCGAAATGCGCTGGGAAAATGTGAAAGAGTTGGTTTCGGTTGCGCAGAAATATGACGAAATGGAAAGCGAAGACAAACTCAGTGCGTTTTTGGAAGAAATTGCGCTGGCTTCAGATGTAGATAAAATCAATCAAAGCGATGAAGCGGTGCATCTTATGACACTACACAGCGCCAAGGGCTTGGAATTTCCGGTGGTTTTTATTGCAGGCCTTGAAGAAGGAATTTTGCCGCATTCGCAAAGTATGTTGTCGCATGTGGAAATGGAAGAAGAGCGGCGGCTGATGTATGTCGGTCTCACGCGGGCTAAAGAAAAAATATATCTTTTGTTCACGCGCCAGCGTATGCTTTTCGGTTCGACGCAAATGAACTCACCCTCGCGTTTTTTGGAGGATATTCCGGAAAAACTCGTAACGCGCAGTTCATATCGCGAAACTGAACAAAAAATTTTTGCATCTTTGTTAAATAAAAACCTCAAAAAAAAGAAAACTTCAAAAAGCTCATTTAAAGGTGGAGAAAAAGTTAGACACGCGGAATTCGGTGAGGGAATCGTGGTTTCAGTGGCAGGCGATATTGTCACTGTGGCTTTTAAAAAAGCCGGAATCAAGAGATTGTCGGCTGAATATGCTAAGTTGAAAAAAGTTTAGTCAAAATTAAAAGTATATGTTTCTCAATGCAC
Source organism: uncultured Bdellovibrionales bacterium (assembly GCA_964517825.1). Lineage (GTDB taxonomy): Bacteria > Patescibacteriota > Minisyncoccia > Moranbacterales > GWC2-37-73 > JAKLIP01. The sequence goes on along the minus strand of CAZFCX010000023.1, from coordinate 6,813 downwards.
GCATTTTTTCTGCTCGCCTCGCTGAAGCTTTGGCGAAGCGGGCTGAAAAAATGCTCGAACCTCGCGCCGTCGCGCTCACTAGTCATTTCGAAACATATACTTTTAATTATCTTGTCTGTTTTTTACGTCCATGGAATTTCTTATGTATTTCTTTGAGTTGCTGGTTGGTGATGTGGGTGTAAATCTGGGTGGTGGTGATGGATGAATGGCCGAGCATAGTTTGCACGCTGCGGATGTCGGCGCCATTAGATAAAAGGTCGGTGGCAAAGCTGTGACGCAAGGTGTGCGGGTGCACGTCTTTTACAATGCCAGCCTTGGCGGCATAGAATTTCACAATTCTTTGAATGGATCGGGGAGTTAGACGTTTATCTTCTTTTATTTTTCCGCCA
>CAZFCX010000023.1:1025-6394 GCA_964517825.1 uncultured Bdellovibrionales bacterium | reverse complement strand
GAAAATCTAACAAACAACGCCGGGTCGATATCTCCGCCAAAGGCGGATCCGCCTACGGAGGACATTCTTTTATCCAGATATTTTTGCAAAGCTTCCTTGGCAGTGTCGGAAACAAAAACGATACGAATTTTATCACCCTTGCCCTTAACGCTAAATTCTTGGCGCGCCAAATTGAGCTGGTCGCGATTGATGCCGATAAGTTCGGAAACGCGCAGGCCGGCTGAGAAAAGCAATTCCAGGATAGCGCGATCGCGCAGGGCTTTGACGCTGGTGCCGCTGGCAGCATTGAGCAGGCGGTTTAGTTCGTCGCTGTCCAAAAATTCGATTTCATGGGAAGGATTTTTGCCGATCTCAATTTTTTCGGCGGCCAGGCTTTTGATGTCGCGCTTGGCCAGATATTTCAAAAAACTGCGGATGGCAATCATGTGATAGTTTTGGGTAACTTTTTTGAGCTCCTGGCCCTTGGCATCGGTTTTTCTATTCAAAAAGATGCGATAGCTACGAACCAGTTCAGCGGTAATATCTTGGGGTTTTGATATTTTGGCCCAATCCAAAAAGCGTCTGAGATAGTGATGATAGTTCTCAATCGTCTTTTGCGAGCGATTGCGCTCAATTTCTAAATATTCCAAAAAATCTGTGAGCAATTTATCTATAAGCATGTTTTTATTATACTCTATTTCTAAAGATATAAAAAAGTTAAAATAAAAAAAGGCTTATATTAGCCAAAATAACAGATTGAGGTGCATAAATTCTTTGACCCCGCACTAATTTGGCACCTATTTATATTTTAAAAATATAGAAGATACTATCTTTATAATTGCGCAGGTTTTATAGGTTATCCAGCATATTATTTTTGCGCTTTTAGCGCAGTGCCAATTTAGTGCGGGGTTTGACAAAAAGACTCCTGTGGAGATACAATAAATAGCAGTTAAAAATTAAGACTGGGAGCGACGGATTGCGGCACTATTGATTTTCTCTTGCCGTTTTTTCTTTGCTGGCAGTCAACTGAAAGGACTTTTTTATTAGTAAAAAACCTATCTTTTCTTATATACAGGAGTTTTTGGAAAAAATCGACTTCAAAGGTTTCAATACCAAGCTCCATTTCTATCAGCATAGTATAGCGAGATTTATCAAGGAGCACAGAACAATAAAGCTCCTGCATCTTTTGCGCAACTACTCGGCTTTCGCAGTTGTTGTGTCCAGCTCGCTTCTTGTGGCAGCTACCAATGTCGCTTCAGGCAAAGTCAATAGCGGCTTTCTTTTTGGCTATTTAGATGATTCAAGCGAACCCCAAAACATAGAGAGCAGGATTAGCGGCCAAGCAGACAAAAAAAATGATTTGGCTCTGGTTCCTCTTTCAAAACCAAATACAGCTGTTGATCCGGAATATAAGGAAGAAAAAGTGCAAAGCGTAGTCAATGAACAAGGGATTATGATGGTTTCAGGAGGAGCAAATCCTATGCAGGATCCGGAAGAAGAAGGTGGAGTCAAAATGTATGTTGTCCAATCCGGCGACACTCTTGGCTCAATTGCTCAAAAAAACAACATATCAGTCAACACTCTTTTATGGGCCAATGATATCGAAAATGTTGATTCAATTATGCCTGGCGACACGATGTTCATTTTGCCGATATCCGGCATAAAATACGTGATTAAATCAGGGGATAATATCGACTCAATTGCCAATAAATATAAGGCTGAAAAAGATAAAATTATAGCTTTCAATGATTTGCCGGCCAATGGCGATATCGAAGTCGGAAAAGAAATTATTATTCCTGACGGGCAAGGCGAAGCTCCAAAGCCTGCTCCTAGCAGCCAATCCTTGATCGACAAAAGACAATATGCTAACGCCAGCGGAGGAACTCCGCAAATTACTGGCAGAACTCCAAAAGGCAAGGCTGGCGCTGGGCACAGATTTCCATATGGATATTGCACCTGGTTTGTGGCGCAAAAACGTTATGTGCCATGGGGCGGAAATGCCGGAACCTGGCTCTATCATGCCAAGGCCATGGGTTATGCAACCGGAAAATCACCACGTGTCGGTTCGATTGTAGTCACGACCGAAAACAGATATTACGGACATGTGGCCTATGTGGAAAAAGTTGGCAATGGTTCCATCACTATTTCTGAAATGAACTATGTCGGTTATGCCAAAACTAGCCGACGGACCATTTCAACTTCCAGCCGGGTAATCAAGGGATACATATATTAAAAATTTTAAAGTCTAAAATCTAAATTCAAAAATTTATTTGTTATAATAAATGAAGAAATCGCGCTTCCAGGGCTGCGATTTTTTTGTGTATAAAAGCGCTTCTTGATATTGTAAAAGTATGCTATAATTTTTTCAAGGAGAACAATTATATAAAATCCGAATGAACTGGATTTTTAAAAACAAAAAAATACCTTGCGAAAATTCAACAAGCGAGTTTTTTTGCAAGTTAAAAAACATTCTGTGCAGCAAAAGAACAAAAACAATTTTAGTTGTTTTGGTTTTGGTTTGCGTTTTTTGTTTGGCATCACAAAACGTATATGCTGCGAACAAGAGCACAGGAACCAGTGTGCCAACTCTTGTTGCGAACGGTATAGATTTTATAACCGGTTGGGGTACGGCAGGGCCATTGTATGTTGTGCAGGTTGCAATAGGAGTTGTTTTTGCTATAGAAACCGCCCTCTTTGCGGCAATTGTTGATCCAAATACTCTTTCCGGCACCGGAGGCATCTTGAATAGACAGGGAGTACAGGATGTGTGGATTATGGTGCGCGATTTGCTCAATATGTTCTTTATTTTAGTTCTGCTTTTTTCAGCTTTCTGCACTATTTTCCAAGTAGATAAATGGAGCTTAAAAAAACTTTGGCTAAACATTCTCATAAATGCTCTTTTGGTCAATTTCAGCTGGCCCATTGCCCGTTTTTTTATTGATGTTTCCAATGTGGCTATGTATTATTTCATGAACAATATGTTCACTTCAGTTAATGGTAGTTCTGAAGTCGCAGGATCAACAATATTTGCAACTATACTCGGACTTGCGGATATAACTAATATACTTAGTCCATTCAAATTTGCTACTTCAGGAGTATCAGGTCAGCTTATATCGGTTATTTTTTCTTTTCTTTTTGCCGTGACCCTCGGAATCATTGCCGTTCTCTTCGTTATCCGCATGGTAGCTTTGACAATTTTGCTCATATTTTCACCGATTGGATTTGTGGGTTATATTTTTCCAGCGGCAAGCAGTCTTGCCGACAAATGGTGGAAAGCACTTTTTTCCAATGCCTTTTTCGGTCCGATAATGATGCTTGGCCTGGTAATTTCCATTAAATTAATGTCAGCTTTTCAGGATAGCACTTCCGCTATATTCAACACAGCTGCAATCCAGAACGTTAGCAACGAAGGCGGAACATGGATAGCAAAAGTAGCCTATTCTATAGTTCCAATCGTTGTTTTGTGGGCAACAATGGGCGTGGCAAAATCAATGGGAGCTGCCGGAGCAAATACGATTGTTGATGGAGCGCAGGGTTTGGCCAAGAAATTCGGCAAATTTTTAGTTAAATCTGCATGGAACGCAACTGGAGTTCCTGGTGGAGTGAAAAAGGGTTGGGAAGATGCAAGGAAAAAAGGTACAATTCTTGGTAAACCCGTGCCATTTCTAAAAGATACTAAAGACGAAAGAGAATCATGGATTTCTGCTGGTATAAGTGGTGGCTCAGCTGCTCAACAAGAAGCAGTTGAAAAGAAAAGGGCAGAAAACTTTAGAAAAAGATATAAAGAAAAATCGGAGGAACATGAGACAACTAGTGCTCTTGGGGCAAATGGTCTTGTTGATGGAATTCTTTCGGCTAACCTTCACGATCCAGATCCAAATAAAGCCGGTGGAAATGCTATAAAAGTTGCTGCTATGGGTCATGCACTTAAGACTGGAAGACAGAAAGAGGAGTTTGAGCTTGAACTAAGAAGTCAAATAATAAGCAAAGGTTTGGCACGAGGTGGAGCAATGTTAGGTATGTCTGATATTGAAAAAGAAACGTATATTAAAAAGGAAACAGCAAAAAATTGGAAAGTAGTTGAAGATAAAATCAGGCAAGCCCAAGAAGTTGCGAAAAAGGAAAAGGGATTAACAACCGGTCCTGTTATCGATAAGGCATATGCCACAGCTAATGGGGCTCAAGACGTTTGGACTTAATAACTAGCATAAAATAAAATGGTTGACGAACATTTTGAAGATAAAATTTCAAGCGAATTGTTGCTGCCGCATATTGTTTTTCCTCAAGAAACATTGAGTCAAAAAAGCATGTTCGCTTGGCACACGTCTTCGCTTTCTGGAGAGGATATTCTGTTGGCTTCATCATTTGCCTTTTCTTACGAAGGATTAATTTCTGGCCTAACCTTTAAACAAATTGAATATATATCTAAAAATGCTCCTGATATTTATAAAAAAGAACTTCTTAATGCAGTAAATAAAAAGTATAAATTACATGAAATTATTGAGATTGTAAAAACAATGGATGAAGACATGAAAACGGGAAGCACGGAAAATCAAAATAGAATTAAAAGTATTCTAAAATATATTAAGGACAATGAAGAAGCTTTTAGATTTTAAAAAACAAAAATGACAATTATATATTCAAAACAAAATGCTAATTTCCCAAGAGCTATTGAAAATAAATTTAATTTAAATGAAGATAAAGAAACAGAAAAAGAAATAGCCGAGGAGATAAAACGGGAACTTATTGCTAAGTGGAGAAAAAATTATGCCAATGCTGATATTTTTCCTCCAAAAGTTGCGGCGATGCATCCGGAAGTCGTCGATTTTTTGCTGTCTTTCAATCTGGTTTCAATTTATGACAACATTGCCAGACAAGCCGGACTGGACGCCAAAGGACGAAATGAACTGCCGCATATTGTTTGGGAAATTGCAGGGACGAAAAATTGGAACAGTCTTGACCAATTGCTGAATTCGAAAATAGTAGCGCCTATCGACGCGCAAAAAATTGCAAGCAGGCTTTTGCAGGAAAATCTCATAGAAAAAATCAAGACGCTTTCAGAAAAACCTGTTGCCAGAAAAATGCCGGCAGAAAAAGTTCAAAAAAAAGAAATTCAACTTGATCTCAATGAAGCACTGGTGCAATATCCCAATCTTGGCGAGCAGGGCATCACAAATAATCCACTCAAGCTCAAGTCTGTTTCTGCATCCGTCCGTCCGTCGATTAAAAACTGGATCATGGATTTTCGTGAAAATATGGGTCCCGGAAAACATAGCGCCATTGATCGCGCCAACTATCTTTTTCACAGCGAGAATGGAAAAAAGATAACTCCGATTGAAAGGCAAAAACTTTCATTGGTGCTTAAATCGTTGGAAGAAAAAATACCTTTA
>CAZFCX010000023.1:0-943 GCA_964517825.1 uncultured Bdellovibrionales bacterium | reverse complement strand
CGGCAAGCAGCCGGCAATTACCCGAAAATGACAATCAATTGTCGTACGCCAGGCCACAGCCAGTCATTGACGATAGGCGGCCGGCAACAAATTTTAATGCAGGTGCGGCTCCCAGAAAAAAGGAAGTTAAGATTGACAATGAAAAAGATCAGCGGGATATCTTCCAAAAATATGCTCCGGCAAAAGGTTGGCAAAAACCTCAGCCAAGTTTTTCTCCAAATTTTATAAAAGGGGGACAAGCTGAAGAAAAAGCCAAAACAAATGAAAAACTGCAGGACAGAAATTATTTCAGGAACATGGAAAAGCATTCGGATGTTGGAAGCGAAAACTATTTCAGCAGTTTTTCAAGTAATAGAGAAAGAGAAACTTCAAATCAAAAATCTGACTTAGTCAGCGGTTCGATTAGTTTTTCTTCAGCTCGGAAGCTGCCGGTTGAAAAAAAGAATGAATTGGACAGTGAAGAAAAACAAATTGTCAACAAAAAAGAAACTGGTGTTGAACCTGCTTTACCAAAAAAGCCGCAACAAAAATTTCAATGGCAGCTCAGGCCGACCGCTTATAATGGAAACATAGAGAAAAATGACAATTTGGGCAATGTTGTGAATCTAAAAGATTAAAATTCCGAATATGATTCATCTAATTGAAACTGCACATGCCGGAGTTATTAGCAGTGCGCCAACTTTTCAAGAAGTGGGAATAAATGTTCTCAATTTTTTATTGTCAATCATGGGAATAATTGCTATAATTATGTCAGTTATTTCCGGAGTACTTTATTTTTTTTCTGCCGGAGATGAAGAAAGAATACAAACTGCCAAAAAAAGCATAAAATACGGAGTAATTGGAATTTTGCTGGCGCTTAGCGGAATTATTATCGTGAGAACCATTGCGGGATTTTTAGTATAATCAGAAAAAAGACAAAAAATAAATTATAAAAATTTTGTTA
>CAZFCX010000022.1:0-14705 GCA_964517825.1 uncultured Bdellovibrionales bacterium | reverse complement strand
ATATTTAAAAACGGAAAAATAGTCAAAGAATTTGCCGGAGCTCAGAATAAAGAAATTCTTAAAAAAGCTATCGAAGAAGTTTTATAAAATAATCAGCAGTAATTTATAAAAAGAAAAAAATAGAAATGCAATATTATTGATAAGTTTTTTGCATTTTGATTTTTGATTTTTTATTATGTTCGATCTTATTATTATCGGTTCTGGTCCGGCAGGACTCACGGCTTCAATTTATGCTTCACGTTATAAGTTGAAGCATATTATCATTGGCGAAGAAATCGGCGGCCAAATCATGAAAGCTTCGCGTATTGAAAATTGGCCGGGAGAGGAATCCATCAGCGGAGTGGGTCTGACGGAAAAAATCAGGAAACAGGCGGAAAATCTAGGTGCCGAAATAGTGAATATCGGAGTGGATGCGATTGAAAAAACAGCTGATGGGTTCAAAGTTGTAACCGATGATGAAAGAATTTTTGAAACAAAGACGATTATTTTTGCTTTAGGCATGAAGCCGAGAAAAATGAATCTGCCGAAAGAAGATGATTTTATTGGCAAAGGTATTTCTTATTGCGCGACTTGCGATGCCATGTTTTTTAAAAACAAAGACGTGGTTGTTATCGGCGGAGGCGACAGCGCGGCTACAGCTGCCTTGCATTTGGCCGAATTTGCCAATTCAGTCAAACTTTTATACAAAAATGGCACCAAGATTTTTGAACCAGCCTGGGAAGAACGCATGCTTGAAAATGGCAAAATTACGCTGGAATCTTTTGAAAATGTTCTTGAGATTGTTGGAGAAAATAAAATTGAAGGCATTGTGTATGAAATTCAGGGCGGGCAAAGAAAAGAATTAAAGGTTCAGGGCATATTTATTGAAATAGGTTCAACTCCGGGAGCGGTGATTGCCAAAGACCTGGGAGTGGAAACTGATGAGCAGGGATTTATTGTAGTTAGAGCAAACCAAAGCACCAATATTGAAGGTGTTTTTGCGGCTGGCGACATTACAACGGCTTCAAACAAATTTCGCCAAATTATTACAGCAGCAGCCGAAGGAGCAATCGCGGCAGAAGGTGCCTATAAAAAAGTTAGGTCCATTGATAAGTGATTTTGAAAAAGAAGCGAGGCGTGGTATAATAGCCACAAGCGTTGAACTGCCCAATCCGAAGAATTTTATGGGCTTATTTGAAATAAAATAAAAATAAAAAACGAGCATAAATTCATAGCTTTTTATGAATTTATAATTCGTGAATAAAAAAATGCTAAGCATAAAAACACATAAACAAAAAATAGATTTTGAGAGTAAAAATCAGATAGAGTTTTTTGATATAACCGACAGAGTCCAGAAAATAGTCGATGAGTCCGAAGTGCGCGAAGGCAACGTTGTTGTTTTTGCCCCGCATACCACCATGGGCGTTGCCATTAACCATAATGAATCCATGCTTATCCAGGATTTTATGAGGGTGCTATATAAATTTGCGCCAACCGATGACAGATATTCCCATGATCTTTTTGAACTTCGTAAATCTTCCAAATCTGACGGACGAAGCAATGGCCATTCTCACTGCAAATCTTTATTGATTGGAGTTAGCCAGTACATTCCGATTGAAAAAGGCAAACTTGTGCTTGGACCAAAGCAGAGTATCTTTGCTATAGAATTTGACGGTGCTCGCAAGCGGGATGTTTTAATTAATGTAATGGGAATATAAAATAGCTTGCAGCTTTCAGGTTTCTAAAAATCTAATAAGGCTAATTTCCTAAGAGCTATTTTTTATGAGTCGCCTAGTCAATGATCTTGTATCAAAAGGATATTTGCGCAGCGATATTATTATCGAGGCTTTTTCCAAGGTGCATAGAATCGAATTTATTCCTGATGATTTAGCTGCTCAAGCGGAAGCTGACATCGCTTTGCCGATAGGCTTTGGACAAACCATTTCACAGCCAATGACTGTGGCTTTTATGCTGGAACTTTTGGATCCGAAACCAGGTCAAAATATTTTAGACGTTGGCAGCGGATCAGGTTGGACAACCGGACTCCTGTCTCATATTGTTGGAGAAAAAGGCAAGGTGACAGCAATGGAACTGATAGAGGAACTATGCAAAATCGGAGAAAAAAATGTAAAAAAATTCGGTTTTATAAAAAAGGGAATTGCTGAGTTTCATCCCGGTTCTGCTGAAAAAGGATTTTTGCAAAATTCTCCTTATGACAGAATATTAATTAGCGCCTCAGTTGATGAAATACCTTCAGCGCTTAAGGACCAACTGATTTTAGGGGGTAAGATGGTCATTCCGGTCAACAATTCAATTTGGTATGTTGAAAAAAAAGGAAACGATGATTTTTATATAGAAAAATTTCCCGGTTTTTCTTTTGTGCCGTTTTTGAAGAAAGATTAATTTTTTTAATTTTATTTTTTATGAGTGTCCGGAGAAAAATAAGTATTGCTATTCTTGCTTTGTTTTTGCTTGCAGGCGGATTTTTTTTCGTTTATTATCAAGTTTATTTTTCGCAAGGAGAATATCGGGAAAACAAAATTTTCGAAATTGTAAAAGGGGAAGGCAGCACAAAAATTGGAGCCAACCTGGAAAAGGAAAATTTGATTTCCAGCCGGTTATATTTTTTCTTGTATGTCTGGAAAGAAAAAAAATCCGGCAATTTTTTACCGGGCAAATATGAAGTCAATGGTAACATGGCTATTCCGGACATAGTTAAGCTGATGACGGATCAGGATAATATTTTGCCGGGTTATATCACAGTGACTTTTCCTGAAGGCTGGACGGCCAAGCAAATGGCAGACAGGCTAACTGCCAAAGGTTTTGATGGCGAAGCTTTTTTGAAGCTAGTAAATAATCCGTCCCCCGATATGCTTTCTTTTTTTCCTATTCTGACCAAAAAACCGGCAAAGGCGACATTGGAAGGCTATCTTTTTCCGGACACATACAAATTTTCCAAGGATGCAACGCCGGAAGGCATCTTGAAAAAAATTCTTAACAACACGGAACTGAAAATAACAGAGGGCATGCGAACGGAGATGGCCGATCAGAAAAAATCCGTTTTTGAAATTTTGACCATGGCGAGTCTTTTGGAAAAAGAAGTTTCAACGCCGGAAGATTTCAAAATTGTTTCCGGAATTTTTTGGAAACGGATAAAAATAGGTTTGGCGCTTCAATCTTGTGCTACTTTGGCTTATATTTTAGGAGTAAACAAAGATCAGTATTCATATGCAGATACGCAGATTGAATCGCCCTATAACACCTACAAATACAAAGGCTTGCCGCCAGGCCCAATTTCTAATCCGGGAATAGCAACAATTGAAGCTGCTATTTATCCGGAAACAACAGACTATCTTTATTTTTTAACAAATCCTCAGGACAACAAAAACACAATTTATTCTAAAACTCTGGATGAACACAATCTGAACAAGCAAAAATACGGACTGTAAAAATATCTAAAAACTTCAACAAAAAGAAAGCTTTGGGCTTTCTTTTTTGACATTTGGGCTTATTTTAAGTACTATAAAGAGAGGTTAAATATAAACATACAACAGGCAAAAAGTGAAAATTCCCAAGGGAATGTCTTTTTGTGTTTTGAAAAAAATATAAGACACTTGTAATAATTTATACATAATATGACGGAAAAAATAAAAGGATTATTTCAGCGTTTTCTTGGGAAATTTATCGGCAATATGTCGAAAGATATCGGTATTGATTTGGGCACAGCCAACACGCTGGTTTATGTTAAAGACAAGGGAATTATCATAAATGAACCATCAGTAGTGGCTATTAATAAAAGGACGGGCCATGTCTTAGCTATCGGTCGTGACGCTAAAAGAATGGTAGGAAAAACTCCCGGTCATATTGTGGCTACGAGGCCATTGGTTGACGGAGTGGTCAGTGACTTTGAAGTTACAACCCAGATGCTTAAATTTTTTATCGAAAAAATAAACAAGAATTCATTTTTTTTCTCACCCCGGCCGCGTATTTTAATCGGAATCCCTTCTCGCATAACTGAAGTTGAAAAAAAAGCAGTGGTTGATGCGGCCTTAAACGCAGGCGCACGCGAAGCTTTTTTGATTGAAGAGCCAATGGCTGCAGCCATAGGAGCTCGTCTTCCGGTAACAGACGCCAAGGGCAATATGGTGGTAGACATAGGAGGCGGAACCTCCGAAATAGCAGTGATTTCCTTGGGCGGAATTGTCAGTGCCCGAAGCTTGCGCGTAGCTGGCGATGAAATGAACGAAGACATCATAAGATATTGCCGGGATGAATTTAATTTAATGGTTGGCGAGAAAACAGCTGAAGATATAAAAATTGCGGTTGGCAGTGCCTATCCTCTTAAAGAAACTTTAAAAATTTCTGTGCGGGGCCGGGATTTGGTCAGCGGACTTCCGAAAGAGGTTATTATTAATGACGAACAAGTTCGCGAGGCAATTTCACGCTCAATCAGAATTATTGTTAATAACATAAAAACAGTTATTGAGGAAACTCCGCCGGAACTCCTTTCTGATATTATGCAGCGGGGTATAATTTTAGCCGGTGGCGGCGGCTTAATCCGCGGCTTGGATAAGCTGGTTGCCAATCAAACAGAGATGCCGGTTCGAATGATGGAAGATCCGCTTACAGCAGTTGTGCGCGGGGTGGGCATTGTTTTGGAGGATATGGAAAAACTCAAAGAAATTTTAGTTGAAGATCAAAGGGAAAAAGCTTTCAAATAAAAATAACCGATACGAGACTACAAATAAATACGAATCTACGAATTTTTATTCGTTGATTTGGATTGCTTTTATGCAAAAATTTATTTCCACCAGACTTTTCAGAGTTCTTTGCATCGCCGCTATTTTTATCGGTCTTGTTTTTTTAAATCCGGTTACAATTTTCAATCCTATAAGATCAACTTTTGTTGCCGTGCTGGAACCTTTTCAGAAATTTTTCTATTCATTTTCAATGAGTATTGAAAATATAAAAGAATTTGCAGGAGAAATAGGGCAGCTTAAGAATGAAAACGAAAATTTAAGAAAAGAAAACCGGGAACTTTTGGCCAGCATTGCCATGTATGAAGATATAAAAAAGGAAAATGACAATTTGCGCGAGCAAATAAATATTTTGCCGAGAGAGAAATATGATTTAGTTGCGGCTTTTTTGGTTAGTCGGGATTCAAGCGGAACTGAAAATTGGATTGAGATCGACAAAGGCAGTGATGACGGAGTTGCTCCTGGCATGCCAGTTATTGTTTCCAAAAGCATTATCATAGGAAGAGTCTATGAGGTTGGCGCTAAAAATTCTAAAATTATGCTGCTAACTAATCCAAAAAGCACATTGAACGTCATAGCACTTGAAAAAGAAGCCAAAGGAATTGTAAGGGGCGAGTATGGGTTAGGAGTAATTTTGGATATGGTTTTGCAAGCTGATTCAATCAATGCAGGAGACAAAGTTGTTACTTCCGGCATCGGGGGCGAAATTCCACGCGGACTTTTTGTTGGAACTATTCAGGAGGTTCGTCCATCAGAAGACCATCTTTTCCAGCAGGGAATTTTGATAGCTCCAATTCAGATTTAAAAATTACAAATGGTTTTTGTAATCAAGGGCAGCAAATAGGCGTATGAAAAAAAAGATTGTATATTTTTTAGTTTTAATGCTAGCCATCATTTTGCAAACCAGCGTATTGCCAGTATTTTTAGACAGCCAAATTTTGGGAGACGCAGTATTGATGGTTGTCTTGGCGTGGTCAATATTGGATGGCTTTCAATCTTTTATAGGCTGGTCAGTTGTTGCCGGGATTTTTTATGATCTTGCCACCTATTCGTCGGTAGGAGAACACGTGCTGATTTTCCTGGCAGTTGTTTACTTTGTAAGTTTTTTTTCCAAGCGATTATCTTTGGATTTTCGAGGTATGGGTCTTTTTCTTTTTTGTATTTTTGTTATTGCAGTTTCCCTTTTTTCGGAAATAGTATTGGCGATTTTTACTTTTTGGGAAATGCAAACGATTCATGAATATTGGAGAAAATTCGGCAGCGTAGGAGCTGTTGTGCTTAAAATAATTTGTAACGAAATTTTATTTTTTGCCTGGTTTTTTGCTCTTAAAAAAATCAAAATATTTTTTAGGTTAGAAAATGAAATTTAATTAAAAAAATAAGCTAACATGTTTAATTTTTGGCGCAATATAAAAAAATCATTTTCCGGCATGGAAATTGAAGATTATGTTCTTATGGCGACTGCAAAAGAAGCCGCCAGAATGGAACGGCCCATTAAAAAAAATTGGTTTGATTTTTTGTGGTGGATAATAATAGTCGCCATGTTGATTTTAGCAGCCAGAGTTTTTTTTCTCACTGTTATTAAAGGAGCCTATTATCAAGATATTTCCAAAGGCAATAGCATCCGTTCAATTGTCATTAATGCTCCCCGTGGCCGGATCTTTGACCGCACCGGAAAAGTTTTAGTTAATAATATTCCCAGCGTAGATGCGGTTATTATTCCGGCTTATCTGCCCAGAGATGAGGAGAAAATAGAAGAAATATCTTCCGAAGTTTCTTCGATTCTCAAAATGAATAAAGAAGAGGTTTGGGATAAAATTAAAAAAAGTATTTCGAATTCTTTAAATTCAGTCTTGCTCAAAGAGAATATTTCGCAGGATGAATCGCTGGTGCTTTTGGAAAAAAGCAATTTCTTGCAGGGGATCAATATAGAAAAAACAGCCATTCGTTCTTATTCAGACGGCCTTATTTTTTCGCACATCCTTGGCTATGAAGGCAAAATAACAAAAGAAGAAATGGAAAACAATAAGGGCTATTTGCTGACTGATTATATCGGAAAAGAGGGCATTGAAAAATCATATGAACAATATCTGAGAGGCGTGCATGGCGCTACGCAGGTTGAAGTTGATTCAAAAGGCAACATAAAACGCGAGGTCGGCATTATTAATCCAAAGGCTGGCAATGATTTGATCCTGGGAATAGACGCCGATCTTCAGAAAAAAATATATGACAGCTTGAATGATGTTATGCTGAAAACCCAGACAAAAACTTCTGCAGCGGTGGCTATTAATCCTCAAAATGGTGAGATTATGGCTATGGTCAGTATTCCCAGCTACGATAATAATTTATTTGCTCAAAAAATATCAGGCGCAGACTATGCTAAGTTGATCAATGATCAGAACAAACCTCTTTTTAACCGGGCTATTGCGGGAGAATATCCTCCTGGCTCAACAATCAAACCCATAATTGCCGCAGCAGCTTTGTCTGAAGGCACAATTAATCCGGAAACAATCATCAATGGTTTGGGTGGAAGACTTTATGTCGGAAGCTATTCTTTTGGCGACTGGAAAACTCATGGTCCCAGTGACGTGCGTACCGCCATAGCTGAAAGCAATGACATATTTTTTTATACTATAGGCGGGGGTTATGGCGCTGTTCAGGGTCTGGGCATGGATCGGATGAAGAAATGGTATAATATTTTTGGACTCGGGCAAAAAACCGGAGTGGATATCGGTGGTGAAAAAGAAGGTCTTATTCCAAATGGGCAATGGAAACTTGATAAAATAGGTGAAAAATGGACAATAGGCAACAGCTATCATGCTGCAATCGGACAAGGATTTATAAACGCCACTCCATTGCAATTGGCCAGCTACACAGCGGCAATTGCCAATAAGGGAACGCTTTTTAAACCGCATCTGGTTTCTAAAATTAAAAAAAATGACGGTTCATCGATTCCTGTTCAGTCTCAAACAATTAATTCGAATTTTATTTCTCCCGAAGTCTTAAATGTTGTAAGAGAAGGAATGCGAAAAGTTATTACAGATGGAACTGCTCAGACGCTTAAAGATATGCCGGTTGAAGTTGCCGGCAAAACAGGAACGGCTCAGTTTGGAACAGGCAATCAGACGCACGGGTGGTTCATTTCTTTTGCTCCTTATAATAATCCGCAAATAGCCATGGTTGTTTTAGTGGAAGGCGGAGGTGAAGGTCATTCGAGCGCCTTGCCGGTGACTAAAGAGGTTTATGACTGGTATTTTAATAGATAACTGGTATTTTATAATTCCAGGGAGCACATAAATTTAATCATGATCAAAAATAAAATAAAAAAAAGAATATTGCAGGAAGCAAGTTATTTGGCAGGCAGCTATCTTATTTCTCCGGAAATCGCAAGCCTGGTTGTTACATATAAATGCAATTTTAGGTGCAGCGCCTGCACTGTCTGGAGAATGGAAAATTATCCGGAGTTGACTCAGGAAAAATGGGAAAAACTTTTAATTCAACTCCAATCTTGTTTATCCAAAGAAACATCCATTGAAATTAGCGGAGGCGAACCGCTAATACGCAAAGAACTGGTGTGTTTTATGATCAAACATCTGAAAAATTTTTTCAAAAATGTCGGAATAAATTCTAATGGCTCCATGCTTGATGAAAAAACAATTTCTGATTTAAAAACAGCTGGCGTCGATTTCGTGAAAATTTCTCTCTATGGCCTGGACGAAACAATCCATGATGATCTGCGCGGCGTGCCTGGTTCGGCCCAGAAAGCGAAAGAAGCTATTGATTTGCTGCAAAAACAAGGCATACGAGTTGATGTTGGAGTGTTGATTACGACAAAAAATATTGCAGATATCCCAAATCTTATAAAACATTACAATCGTCCAGGGTATGAAAAAGTTTCAATTGTTTTACAGCCACTGGATGAACCAATCGGAACAGAACCGGCAAGCGGCCTAGATAAAATTGCAACAATTGAAAATTTATGGCCGGACAAAAAATCGATTGAAGAATTATTTTCTTGGCTTGGCAAAAATAAAACCCAAAAAATAAAGAATTCCCAGGCCAGCCTTTCCGCAATAAAAAAATATTATCTTGATCAGGCGAGCGCTCTCAGGCGTCGTTGTTTTGCCGGCCAACGCAGCCTGGTTGTCTATCCAGACGGGAAGCTGGCGCTTTGCTACAAAGGCGCGACAATTGGCAATGCAGATCAGGAAAAATTGCGCAACATTCTCTCTAGCGAAAAAGCCAAAAAAGAAAGGTGCAAAATCAAAAAATGTCCGAAAAATTGCCGCATCATTGGCTGTAATTTTTCCAAAACAATTCCGGAAATATTAGGAATCTGCTAAATGCATAAAAAAGAAGGATTCAGGCTAAATTTTGCTTTAATTAAGCAATTTTTTAGTGTTAGGCTATTGACAAAAAGTTAATTTATTTATATATTAGATTAGTTGTGGTATAATGTTTTTGTGTGTTCTTTGAGATTAGAATTTATCAAATCATCCAGACAATTGCCCCGATTTATCGGGGAGGAACGTCCGGACGTCTCGTCCCGATTTATCGGGACAAAGGTAGTGGGTAACCCCCATCGTCCCGTCTTGGCGGGACTGAGGTGCGAACAGAAACGCGCAAGGCCGCAAGGCTGAGCATTCCGTTTTACGACGGAATAGTTCTCTAGCAATAGGGAAATGAAACGGCTAAATCCTTACCTGAATGCAAGGCCGTGTCTTCAGCGCGGAGCGCTGAAATTTTGAATTCAGAATTTTGAATTTTGATTGAATTTCTAATGTTTTAATTTTTAATGCATTAAATAATTCAAAATTGATTCGAAATTCGAAATTAAAAATTCGAAATCTCAATGCTCTGCATTGGAGAAGTGCCGCTTGAATCTATTGGCAACAATAGATCTAGATAAATAATTGTCCTCGACAGAATCCGGCTTATCGGATGATTTGATAAATTTTACGCTCAAAATCTTTTTCAAGCTTTTATTCTTTATGAAAAAACGATCAGAATTATTATTCAGCGCGGTTCAGGTCCCCATGGATATGGTTATGATAGTAATGGCAGCACTGAGCGCTTTTGTTATTCGTGAATTTCCGGTATTTATCGCGCTTCAACCTAAACTTTATAATTTTCCTTTGAAAAGTTATTTGGCCGCTGTCCTCATGGTGGTTCCTTTTTTTATTTTAACTTACGCTTTGGAGGGTCTTTATGACATGAAAGTCACGAGAAATTTTTGGAAAGAAACTATGAGAGTTTTTTTCGCGACATCCATCGGATTGGTTGTTATAATTGTAGCAATATTTTTAAAACGCGAATGGTTTTCTTCCCGTTTCATTATTTTGACTGCTTGGATGCTGGCAGTCATGTATGTCACAGCAGGCAGATATATTCTCAATCAAATTCAGAGATATTTGCTCAAAAGCCGGGGAATCGGAGTGCACAGGCTTTTGCTTATCGGGCATAATGGAAAAATAAAACGCATTCAAGAACTTGTAAGAAAAAATTATTATCTGGGCTATCGCATAGTGGGAAGCATAGAAACAGCCAGCATTCACGCAATTCGTGAAATCAAAGAAATTTCAGGAGTGGATGAAATCATAGTTTGTGATCCGACTTTGACCGATTCCGAACAGATAAAGCTGATTGACTATTGTGCCATAAACAATATCGCCTATAAATTCATACCGACAACTTTGCAAACAGCCAGATTTGAAGCTGGTCTTTTTAACGGAGAACCCATAATTGAAATCAGGCACACTCCGCTGGACGGATGGGGAAAAATACTAAAAAGAACTTTCGATATTGCTGGCTCTTTCATTCTTTTGATTATTTTCTCGCCAATTATGCTTCTGGCAGCTTTGGCAATCTGGCTAGAAACCGGAAGACCGATAATATACAAAAATGAAAGAATGGGCAATGATGGAAAGTTATTTCCTGTTTACAAATTCCGCTATATGAGAAAAGAACTTTGCACGGATCCGCATACGCCGGAAGGGAAAAAGGCCTTGGAATACGAAAAGCAGCTCATCGCCGAACTTTCTATACGAAAAGGTCCGCTATACAAAATAAAAAATGATCCCCGCAAAACAATAGTCGGAGCTTTTATCGAAAAATATTCCATTGACGAACTGCCGCAGTTTTTCAATGTTCTGCGGGGCAACATGAGTTTGGTTGGTCCACGTCCGCACCAGAAACGTGAAATTGAAAAATACAACGAATATCACCGGCGCCTTCTAACCATAAAGCCGGGGATTACAGGCATGGCACAAATTTCCGGACGCAGTGATTTGCAGTTTGAAGACGAATATAAATTGGATGTATATTACATTGAAAACTGGTCGCTTTGGCTCGATATTCAAATCTGCCTCAAAACCCTATCGGTATTGTTCAGGAGGAGGAAGAATTAAACGCGAAAAAGGAAATCTTTTCAAAAATATTGAATTTGACAAAATTGCCAAATTGGACTATAATTATAGACAGAACAGAAGGATAGCAGGGAAATGGTTTGGTCGACTGTTTCGTCTCATCTTTCTTGGTATTAATCAGTAATAAACGTAAACGACTATGACAGAAAAAAGAGCAACAGACCAGGAATTTTTGGAGTTTGCCGTCAAGGCACTTGTCGACAATCCTGGTGATGTTAAGGTAGAAAGAAAAATTGATGAAATGGGCGTTCTAATATCTCTGGATGTAAATCCTGCGGATATGGGAATGGTAATCGGCCGGGAAGGCCAGACCGCCAAGGCTCTGCGCACAATTCTTAGAGTTATCGGAGCCAGAAACAATGCACGCGTAAATCTCAAAATTAATGAACCAGAAGGTTCAAATCGTGGTGAAAGACAAGAAAAACCGGCTGCCGAAGAAGGAAAAAAGAGCATTGATGATGTTCTTGGAAACATATAATTTGTTCTCAAAATCTTTATATAACAAAACCCTCGCCTTAGCGGGGGTTTTGCGTATTTAAGGGCTTTTTTTGTTTGTTAATGTATGGTAAAATATAAAAAAGTTGAAAGTTAAAAGTGAAAAGTTAAAAGTTTAAGAAATTATTTTTTTATGATTAAATTCAATATAATAACTATATTTCCCGATATTTTCACATCGTATTTTAATGAGTCAATTATTAAACGCGCGCAAAAAAGCGGAGCGATTGAAATAAATGTCCACAATTTGCGGGATTACACGACTGACAAACATAAAACCGTGGACGACACGCCCTATGGCGGCGGAGCGGGGATGGTGCTAAAAATTGAACCCATCTTTAATTGTGTAAACGCAATTAAGTCAAACGTCAAACATCAAAACGTCAAAACGTCTAAAATGCGAGTTATCCTTTTTTCAGCCAAGGGGAAAAAATATACGCAAAAAGATGCCAAAAGACTTTCTAAATATAATCAGCTTATTTTCATCTGTGGGCGATATGAAGGCGTGGACGAACGAGTGGCGGAAAAAATTGCGGACGAAGAAATTTCTATCGGTGATTTTGTGCTGACTGGCGGAGAAATTCCGGCTATGGTCGTTGTTGATTCTATCACGCGGCTTTTGCCTGGGGTGCTGGGGAATGATCAAAGCGCGATTTATGAATCGCACAGTGAAGACGGATATCTGGAGCATGCCCAATATACAAAACCGGAAGAATTCAATAAATGGAAAGTGCCCAAAATACTTTTAAGCGGGCATCATGGAGAAATTGAAAAGTGGAGAAAAAAGAAATCAAAATCAACTTAACAAGACACAAGTAACAAGGAACAAGAAACAAACAAATCACAAATTCAAATATTCTCCGCCCAAGGCGGATCCGCCTCTGGCGGAAATAACCAAATATTTGGAATTTAGAGTTTGGTCATTGGAATTTGTTTGGTGATTGGTGTTTGTGTCTTGGTGATTAATATATTATGCCTTTTAAGAACGGAGATAAAACTTTATTCACAATTGTCATGATCTTGCTGGTTTTTGGCTTAGTGATGATTGCCAGCGCCGGAGTTATTTATTCCGAAACACGTTTTGCGGATGAATATTATTTTTTCCGACGCCAGCTTATTTTCGGAATTGTGCCAGGACTTTTGACACTTTATGTCTGTTCGCGCATCGACTATCATTTTTGGAAAAAAATTTCCGTCATTTTCTTTTTTGCCTCGGTTATTTTTTTGGTTCTTGTTTTTGTTCCTGGTGTTGGTTCGAAAATATATGGTGCCAGCCGTTGGATATATCTTGGTCCTCTATCATTTCAACCTTCCGAAATGGCCAAGCTTTCAATCATAATTTATCTGGCAGCTTGGCTCGAAAGCCGGGGAACGCATCGCATCAAAGATTTTTTTGAAGGTTTTTTGCCTTTTTTGGGAATCATGGGGCTGATGGGGATTTTAATTATGAAACAACCGGACACAGGAACGCTGGGTGTCATTATTTTGACTTCCATCGCCATTTTTTTTGTAGCGGGTGCCAGTTTCAAACACATTCTTTCTATTGGCGGACTAGGAGCTTTTTTGCTTTGGATTTTAATAAAAATCGAGCCCTATCGTTTCAACCGCATTCTGGCTTTTCTTGATCCCAGAATCGATCCGCAGGGCATCGGATATCAGATCAATCAAGCTCTTCTAGCCGTTGGAACAGGCGGAATATTCGGCGTTGGTTTGGGACAAAGCCGGCAGAAGTTCAATTATTTGCCGGAGCCGGTTGGAGATTCTATATTTGCCATAATCGGAGAAGAATTGGGCTTAATCGGAGCAGCGGCACTTATAATTTTATTTGTTATGTTGGCCATGCGCGGCATGAAAATTGCCAAAAACGCTCCGGATGTTTTTGGAAAGCTTTTGGCAACCGGCATTACCATGTGGATAATTTTTCAGGCTTTTATAAATATCAGTGCCAACATTGCCCTTGTGCCGCTAACCGGCATTCCGCTTCCTTTCATAAGCTATGGCGGAACCTCGATGGTTTTTCTGATGGCCGGCATCGGAGTTTTGCTGAATATATCAAAGCACTCAAACATTTCAAGAAATTAGCTTAAAAAGTGGATTTTTTGGCGCAATATTGATATAATAAGAGTAAATAAAAAATTTTCAATTTTTCCCGCCTAAGCGGGACCCCACCTGGGCGGTGGCAATTAATTTTTCAATGTTTTAATTTTTAAGCATTTAAAAATTTAGTCATTGAAAATTGTTTAGAAATTAGAAATTAAAAATTAGAAATTATTAATTTTATGCGTATAGTATTAACAGGCGGGGGAACAGCTGGACATCTGACGCCGCTTATAGCGGTAGCCAGCAAATTAAAATCAAAGCTCGGTCATGAGGTTGAATTTTTGTACATTGGTTCCGGCGCAGAAATGGAAAAACAAATGATGGCCGAAGCAGGCATACGAGCAAAATCAGTGCTGGCCGGAAAGTTGCGGCGCTATTTTTCTCTAATGAATTTCGTCGATTTCTTTAAGGTGCCGATAGGATTCACACAATCACTGTGGATGCTTTTGTGGTTTATGCCGGATGTTATTTTTTCCAAAGGAGGCTATGTGGCTGTGCCGATTGTTTTGGCTGCCTGGATATATCGCATTCCGATTCTTATTCATGAATCAGACAGCACGCCCGGTTTAGCTAACCAATTTTTAGCAAAATTTGCCAATCGTATTGCTGTGGCTTATCCCGGAGCTGAAGCATATTTTCCAGGAAACAAAACAGCTTTGGTTGGCAACCCGATTCGTTTCGAAGTGACTGAGGGAAATCCGGAAATGCTGAGAGAAAAACTAGGATTTACTTCTTCTAAAAAAACTATTTTAATTTTGGGCGGCAGCCAGGGAGCCAAAGTAATCAATGATGCCATGGTAAATATTCTGCCCAAATTGCTGCCTTATTATCAAATTATTCATCAGACAGGCCAGAGCCATTTTGAAAAAGTAGAAAGCAAAGCCGCTTATATGGGAGTTAAAATAGGACGGGAAGGCTATTTCGCAACCCCTTTTATGAATGCCAATGA
>CAZFCX010000021.1:0-14803 GCA_964517825.1 uncultured Bdellovibrionales bacterium | reverse complement strand
GCTTCACCGCGCGTTATGCTGGTTCCCATAAAAACTATATTATCAATATCAGCTAGCGGCACGTTTTCTCCGGAAATTTTGCCTGTTTTTTTCTTGGTCGGCTTTGATTCGCCGGTAAAAATAAATTCATTAGCATAGACATCATAACCTTCCAACAAATAGGCATCGGCCGGCACAGTGTCTCCCGGTGACAAATATATGATGTCGCCCGGCACCAAAAAACTAGCGTCAATTTCGACTCTTTCGCCATCCCGCAAAACTCTGGTCTTGTCGGAAGCCAGTTTTTTTATATTTTCCAAAACTCTTTCAGCCTTATATTCCTGGAAAAAACCGATGCCTGCGTTGATGGAAACTATCAGCAAAATAATGACTGTATCCCTGATTTCTCCGAACATGAACGCTAGAAGTCCGGCCGCCAGCAAAATCCAAACCAGCGCATCATTGAATTGGTTGACCAGAATTGGAAACCAGCGGCAACCCCGCTTTTTTCTGACAACATTGCGTCCATATTCATCAATTCTTTCCTTCGCCTCTTTTGAAGACAAACCTTCTTTAGTGGCGGAAAATTTCTGCAAAACTTCCGCAATGCCTAAATTGTATATTTGTTTTTTCATTTTTAAATCGGATTTTATGGAACAATTGCAAGTTTTATTTTAATATTTTTCATTTAAAGAACTTAAAGCAAGTCTCCATACATTGAACTAAAAGTGCTTACAACCCACGGAATGAGAACAATCAGCGCTATGATTGGCAAAATAATTGTCACTATTGTAATAATCATCGTCCATAAAAAATATTTTCTGGTTTTTTCCACTGAAACATAGATTGCATCGATTTTTTTATCCTGCTCTTCAAGCTTTTTTAAAATTTCGTCCATTTTGATAATAGTTGATAGAAATTGTTTTTTACGGCTTCCGCATGAGTGCACTGCGAACCAGGTTTGTAATGCGCGGATGAAAAGCAAGCAAAAAAATAATTTTTATCAAAATAATTTTTTTAAATAAGAATAATATTCCTCATTATTGCTGTTTTTGATTGAATGTTTTTCCAGCGCTGTTTGGCGCGCTTTTTCTCCCATAGTTTTTCGGAGATTCTCATCAACAATTAGTTTTTCCAGTTTAGAAAACCATTCTTCTTCTCCGCCGGCAACAAAACCATCAATTCCATCCGCAATTGCTTCGCGAAAAGTTTGGGTAGCCGCCGCAACTGTAGGAACACCAACAATTCCCGCTTCAAAAAATTTCAGTTCCGATTTAGCTTCACAGAAAGGATTCCCGATTTCCAACGGCGCAATATTAATGTCAACCCTGGCTATATTCTCAAAATGTTTTTCGCGGGAAACAAACGGCAATTGCTTGATTCTGGATGAAAATTTATTTAATTTGCTTTCCACGTCCAATGGTCCAGCCAAAACCAATTCGATATTTTCGTATTTCTCCATAATGCGCAGCAATGCTCCAGAAATTGTTGCAAAATCTTTGTTATGGCTCGCCGTACCTGAAAAATAACCTAATTTAATAGTTTCGCTGTTTTTTATATTTTTAGAATTAATTCTTTCGGCTGTTTCAATATCTTTCTGAGAAAGTCTGTTGGGAATAACAAAAACTTTTTTTCCATATTCCCTTATTTTTTCTGCCAAAAATGTGGTTGTAGTCGTGCAAGTTTTCACATACGGATCTGAAAAAATTTCCGTTCCAATTCCGTTGGCATAGAACCTTTTTTCCAGCTCATTGGCGTTGATGAAGAAATCCTGATTTTTAATATCTTCCAAATTGAAAACCAAATCATCCGTTTCAAAAATAATTTCCTTTTTCTGCTCTTTTATTTTTTCAATTAATTTTGAAATTCTGCCAGTTTTTTGCACCCTATGGAAAATAAAAATCTTGTATTTATCCGCTAAACCGGAAAGCCAGACGTTTTCCTGGATGATAATAGAAGATGAAATGCCATGCAGTTTAAGTTCTTCGGAAACATTTTTGACCCGATAGCGCCAGCTGTCACCCACCACCCCGCTGGAAACAAAAAGGATGTCCGCTGCTTTTGGCTGCTGGAGCAATATAAAAAACATCCGGAAAGGAGATGCCACTCCGGCCCAAAAACCGTCTCTTCTTATTATAGACATTATTTTTGCTAGATACCGGTTGAGCATATATTTAACAGAATATTTGACATCTTTATTATAGCCCAAAAACAATAAAGAAAAAAGACTCCCGGCCGGGGGAGTCTTTTATAAAAAATGTCTATTGTTTGCTGAATTCAAACTTTAAATCGCTTTGCAAAGTTTGCTGCTGATTGAATTCTCCCTCTGCATTTTTTATGTGTACTGTAACTGGAATATTTCCGGCGCCAGATTGTTTCTGAATCAGCAATTTGTAGTTATCAGCTGTTATATTTTCAGGCAAAGTATAAACTATTTTACTGTCGACTTCCCTGCCCATAATTACATCGACCTTGAATCCAAAATATGTTTTATTAAATTCTTCAGCAGTTGCTAAACGACTGACCATATAGCTGGAAACAAATTCCGAACCTTTAGGAACATAAACTCTGAGATATGAATGATAGTCACTGGTTCTCCAATCGCCATACGGAGCAGTGTTTTTATATTTAATATTCAAAGTTGCTGTCGGTTTTGGCTGGGTAAAATCAAGATCATAATTTATTTCTCTTTTTATGTAGTAATCAGTTTTTAGGGCTCCCATATTCGCATCAATTGCCATTAAATAGTCCCCGCTCCAGTTTTGAGGCACGGAGCCGTCCCAATAGACACTTTCTATCTGTTTTTGCAAATTAGCATCCGTCAAATTTATCATTACGTTGCGATTCTTAAGTTCGTTATGAAAAAATTCGGCAATTTTAGTCACATTGCCCAATGTTGTTAACTTTTCAATCATTAGTGGAGCCAGTTTTTTTATGATAGCTTTTCGGTTCTGCGTGTCTAGTTCTGGATTCATGAGATAAATTTTTTCTACGATTTCTTCCAATTTGCGCGAGGCATTTTCGCTATTGAATTCGCCGCCATACCCCGGAACAGCTATTGGTCCCGTTAATTTGAAAATATTATTAAAAACTATGGAATTAACCGCAATTACGCCATCAAATTGATTTGAATTTCCACCAGCCAAACGGAAAAAATATTTGGCTTTTTCTACATTAGTCGGAAAATCAGGAGAAAAATTGCTGTCGCGAAATTTCCATTTTTTGAGCTGCATCAATCTGTAAAAAGGAAATGGCGGCGTTATTTTGGCGTTTATTCTTTGATCGAGCAAATTTGCATCTTCCACATATGTCGAAATAACATCGCCGTTTTTTATTTTTATTACCGCATATTGTCCCAAAAATCCGCCGCCAGGGCGAAGCTCGTCGGCGTTTTGGAGTAAAATCAAGAATTTTCTTTCCACATCATCTTTCTTTGTCAGTTCAGATACTACCGAATTCAACACTTCTAATTCTTTTTTGCCATCTTGGCTTATCGGCAAAAATTTTGAAATTTTGCTTACAGCATTAAGCGAAACCAAGGCGATGTTTTTTTTGTTGTTTTTTACATACGAAAAAGCAAAAAAGCCGCCTATTCCAATAGCGACGACCATAAAAAAACGACTATTCTTTTGTTCTTCAAAAAACCTCTTGAGCTCTGTGTATTATTACCCATTTTTTATCTTTTTAAATTAATGTTTAGCAATACAATGGCAATTGAAAAATTTATTTCTCTTAATTTTCACACTTTGACATAATAACAAAAATATTGCTGGTTGTAAAATGAATAGTCAACCAGTTCTTTCTATGAATTTAAATTTATTTCTATCTTTCCGCCAACAGCGACCTCTCCCGAAATTATTTTTTTGGCAACGATCCCTTCAACCGTATCTTCAATATACCTATTGATCGACCGCGCTCCAAAAGTCGGGTCATATCCGTTTCGAATTACGTCTTCAATAATTTTATCGTCAAATGTTATTTCGATATTTTTTTCTTTCTCAACTCGGCGCGCAAATTTTTGGAGTTGAAGACGAACAACGCTTATCAATTCTTTACCGTTCAATGGCCGGAAAAAAATTATGCCCTCAAAACGATTCAGAAATTCCGTGCGGAAAATATTATTTTCAATTGCATAGTCAATGACAGCTTGTTTGATTTTTTCAGTTTCCGCGTTTTCTTCCACCATCCTTTTGATAATCTGGGCGCCGGCATTGGAAGTCGCTATTATGATCGTATTGGTAAAATTTATTTTTTTACCAAAAGCGTCTGTCACAAAACCCTCGTCTAAAATTTGTAGAAAAATATCCAGAAGTTCCGGATAGGCTTTTTCAAGCTCATCCAAAAGAAGCAAAGAACATGGATTATCCTTGATTTGCGTCACCAATCTGCCTTGCTGATCAAGATGACTGGATCCTAAAAGACGGTCAATGGAGCTCGGGGTTTGAAATTCGCTCATATCTAAACGGATCATGCGTTTTTCATCGCCGAAATATGTCTTGGCCAGTGCTTTAGCTGTTTCTGTTTTACCAACGCCCGTCGGCCCTAAAAACAAAAAGCTGCCAATTGGTTTTTTGGGATTTCCAATACCGCTTCTGGCTCTTCGCAGAGCTTCGGACACATGCTTGATGGCTTCGTCCTGCCCAATAACCTGCTGATGCAATTTTTCTTCAAGATTTAAGAGCTTTTTTCTTTCGTCACTTCCGATTTCTCCCTGCTGAATTCCTGTTTTTAACGTTAGGTAATCTCCGACAGTTTTTTCTGTAATAAATCTTTCATCAGATTTCTTTAGCCAAATCGAGAGCGCGTTCCGGCAAGGGAAATTCCCAATTATATTTGCTGCTGCTGTTTATAATTTCTTTTAATGCCTTAAAAGTAAAGAGTATACGTGCTTGCTCATACTTTTCAAGCTGGGTTAGAACAATTCTAACCGCTTCATCTTCAGAGGGCTCTTGCATTTCAACAACTTCAAAATATTTGACGATTTCCTGATGTTTTTCAATTAAATGATGATACTCATTTGTCGTAGATGTAGCCATAATCTGAAAAGTTGGAACGTTCAGAAACTCAGAAATCACAGCCGAGATGTCGGGATGGAAAGTATTCATTTCTTTGCCCAAAATGACTAAAATTAAGTTGCCGGCATAGCTGGCCTCAAAGAAAAGAGCGCGCATAAAATTTTCAACATCTTCTCCTCTGTTGATAGCTTCAGAAATGGCTCGGCCCAAATCAAGAGTGAGAATACGGACATTTTCAAGGGTTTTCTCTTCCTCTGTTCTTATTTGGTTCGCTAAGTAATGAATAAGTGTTTTTTTGCCGATTCCGGCATTGCCAACCAACAGAACGCAATTTTGATCCGGCCTTTCTAAAATAAGCTTGGTTATTTCATATTCGCTTTGGCGCCCTATAAGTTCTGCGTTTTTATATTCACTCCAGTCATTTTCAGACAGATCTTCGCAATATTTGTCCAAGTTGACAGTATAGGCATAATGCCATTGCCTGCCAATAGGTTTTTTTCTTTTTAGGTTTTGCAAAAGCCAAAATTTATTTGAATCTTTCTTTTTTTGCCAATTTTGAATTTCCCATTCCAGTACTTTTGAAAAATCTTCTTTTGTAAGTCCCCGTACTTTCAAAAAATCTTCCATTAATTCGGAACTTGCCAGTATTTCTTTGGGAAATCTCTTAGCATCCAGGCCCAGACGGCCGCATATTCTTTCAAAAACAGGATGGCTTGCAATTTCTTCCAAGTCCATTTCAACCACTTCTTTTTTTGTTCCATTCAGATAAAAAATAATTACCAAAATCAAAAAAAATAAAAAAGTGCCACCGGCTGTAAGCAAAGCAAGCGGATTTTTGGACAGAAAAAACAAAACAGCCGCAAGCAAAAGAGGCGCGCTGATCCAAACAAAAGTAGCAACAATTCCAAAAACAAGCGTTGCCAAAAAAACAAAAATTCCTGAACAAATAACAAAAAACCTGACAATGGCCCCAATCAGGCAGGATAGCAAATTTTCAGTAAAAATCTCCAGCATCAGAAGCGGATGAAAGCCACGCCAGTTTTTTCTGATTACGTCCCGCCGCCAAGGAGATAAAAGGGTTCTTAAAAGTCTAAAAATTGAAAAGCCGTGCCAGACAAAAAGCAGAAAATTTTTCCAAATTTCCAAAAGACCGCGAATTCCATCGTTATAATACCAATAAAAAAAATTAGGCCTTTTTCTTTCAAAACCAGATTCGCCGTTTTTTAAAATTTCTTTATCCATTGTGTTTGTTTTTATTTCGGTTTACTTAATTTTACACCACAAAAAACCGCTTTGCAAATATGAAAATGACAGGTATAATATAAAACATGGACAACAAACTTTCACTTAAAGATTTTCAGATTTTTTTTCTTAATTCTCTTTTCTGGCTAGGTTTAGCTGGCATTGGTTTTTGTCTTGCTTTAATGGGATTTTTTTACGTTTCGTTAATCTGGATACTGGTTATAGTCTTGAGTTTGTGGTTTATCCATAAAAGCCATGAGCAACGGGTTTCTTTTCTCCCCTCCCGTGAAATGCTGTTGGCTGTCGGTTTAGCCATTTTAATATCAATAATTTTTTCTTTTTCATCAACTCCAACTGTTTTTTCCGGACGCGATCAGGGCTCTATCAGTGAAGCTGCCATTAGGCTTAGCCAAAATCACAGCCTTGAATTTTCAACTCCGGTTTCTCAGGAATTTTTCAAGATTTACGGTCCGGGAAGAGCTTTGAATTTTCCCGGATTTTATTATACGGAAGAAGGAAAATTAGTAACCCAATTCCCTCTTGTCTACATAGTTTGGCTAGCTATTTTTTACGGGACTTTGGGCCTTTCTGGTTTTGCGGTTGCCAATGCAGTTTTGCTGGCTCTTTTTCTTCTGGCTTTATATTTGCTCGTCAGATTATTTTTAAAAACCCTTTCTGCTTTGCCAACAATGCTGTTTGCAGTCACTTCCTTTTTTTTCATGTGGTTTTCCAAATACACCCTCAGTGAGAATATGGCGGTTTCTTTGCTTTGGATTTCTGTTTTAGCCCTGATGCTCTTTCTGAGAAACTTACGAAAATTATATTTTGTAACTTTTTTAATTTCTGCTTTTCTTCTGGCTTTTACTCGCATTGAGGGTTTGGCTTTTTTGCTAATTGCAGCCATAATAATCATTTCCGACAGGGAAGCAAAGGACTATCTGAAAGAAAGCCTCTTGTCCAGATTTTTCCTGCCAATAGGAATCTTTTCGCTTCTTTTTATTCTAAATGCTTTGAGGGATATAAATTTTTACCGTGAGTTGTTCAGGGCTTTAATTTCAGGAATAAACATAAAACCTCAAGCAAAAATCCTGACGGATATGGGTGATCTGCATTTACCTAGTTTCTATTTTGAAAAAATATTTTCACTTTATGGAATGATTGGATTTTTAATTGTCGGAATAATTGCTATTTTATACTTTTTTTACAAAAGAGATTTCTACAAACTTATTCCTTTTTTCGTTGTTTTGCCTACTTTTATTTATCTTTTTGATTCGCATATCAGCCACGATCACCCTTGGATGCTTAGACGTTTTATGTTTTCAATTCTGCCGGCTGCAATTTTCTATTCCGGACTTATACTGGGCGAACAGTTTGAGGATAAATCACGAAAAATAAAATTGATTTTTTGTGAAATTGTCATTATTTTATTGATAGCGGGAAATCTGCCGGCCTTTTACAGATTTTTATTCTTTTCTGAAAATAAAAACCTTTTGGAAGAAACGCAAAATTTTAGTGAAAAATTTTCCGACAATGATCTTGTGTTAGTCGATAGAAACGCCAGCGGTGACGGATGGTCTATGATAAGCGGTCCGCTAAATTCTATTTTTGGAAAAAATTCCGCCTATTTTTTCAATACCAATGATTTATCCAAATTGAATTTGCAAAAATTCAACAAAGTTTATCTTATTGTTCCCGATAGAGAAACGGATTATTATCTCAACAGCACAATAGGAAGTCGCCTGAAAATTTCCGAGGAATATTCTTTGAGTTTTTCAAGACTCGATAGCCTGCAAGATGACTCATTGGAAATCACGACTGTTCTGCCCGACAAAAAAGAAACTACCGTGAAAGGAAAAATATTTGAAATAGAAAAATAAGAAACAGCAGTTAAAGATTCTAACTATGTTCGATTTGACAAGGGAAATAAAATTGGAACCGAAATTGCAAAAAAGCTATAATTTAGCGCGAGGTTTTTTATATGTCGCTTTTTTCATAATTGCCCTTTTTGTTGCAGATCGTGTCCTTTTTTCCTCTGTTTCACTCATATTTTCTTTTGATAATGTCAATTCACTGAAAAATACGATTGATCCTCCATATGTCGATTCTTCTCCCGAAAATCCGGCTAAAAACCCGATTTCAGCCAATGATAAGTTTACGTTCTATTCAACCGCTTTTGGCAATTTTTCTGACGCTTCAGTGACCTTTTTGGTCAATGAGGGGTCTTCGAATATTGAAGGTTCTTCTGTCAGCCTCCGCAAATCATACCAGGCTTTTCTCTATCCAATCGGCGAACCAGTCGGCTTTAAAGACGGAACGTTATTGACAACTGAGGATGGAAAATATTACTTGGTTTCTAGTGGAGTATTGCGCAAATTTTCCAGCATTGAAATTCTTCTTAGTCTTGCCTATCCTAAAGATTCCTTTTTAAAGGTTCAACAGGCAGATTTGCAATATAACAGACCTGGCTCCGATATAGTTGATAAAAATACTTATCCCAATGACACGTTATTCGCCGTGGAAGATACTTATTACAAATTGAAAGATGGGCAGCTTTTTCCTTTTGTCAGCGCAAATGCTTTCTTGTCGCAATTTAATGCGAATCAAGCCATAACAAAAAGCAGGGATTTTCTTTCCAGCTATACGGTTTCCGAAAAATTGCTTGGATTTGCCGATGGAACATTGGCTTCTTCAGATGTTTCCGTTTTCATTCTCAGTGAGGGTAAGAGCTATCCTATAAGCAACGCGGAAACATTTGTGCGGATGGGTTTTAATTGGGATGATGTTATCCCGCTTGATTCGGAAGAATTAAATTTATATGAGAAACAGAAACATTTTACGATTAACCAGATCCACCCCGATGGTACGGTTTTTCTTGACCAGACATCGCAAAAATATTTTGTTATCAAAGGAAAGCAAAAACTTCCTATCGGAAGCCAGACTATTGCCAAATCTTATTTCAAAAAAAGTCCGATTTTAGCAAACCTGCAAGAAAATGATGCCGATATGATTCATTGCCAGCTTAAAAAGTCCTGGATAAACAGCAACAGATATTATTGTGAAATTCCTTTGGATTCCGTCGCTAATTTTTTAGGCAGCGATTATGAATTCAACGTTTTGTTTGCAAATAACGTTAAAATAAAAGACATAAACACCACATTTTTTACCCCGCCAAATTGGAAAAATTTAATGCTATCCCTTTCCGTAATCAAGAATAATCTAAAAAATAATTATATAACCGCGCCACAATAATGTTTAACATCAAGCTGCCACATATAGATAAAAGTGTTTTTATCATCGTCTATAAGCTTCTGTATGATGTGATTTTTCTCTTGCTTATTTCTTTTATCGCCATGCTTGTGACCGAAGGCGCTTTGCCAGGGCTTGTTTCATCCCATATAAGTCTGACAAAGATTGCTCTGGTGATCTTCCTGATTCTGGGCTGCACAATATTCATCGGAAAAAATCTCCATATAGCCTACGAAAAGCCGGCTATTAAAAAAAACCGGCTGCTGCCCGTTTTGATTTTGCTGGCTTTTTTGCTTATTGGCAATTCCCTGCTGAAATTTGCTTTTTGGGAAAATATCATTATAACTCTGGTAATTTTGTTTCTATTTTTCTTGTTTTATCAAGCAATTTTTGAAGATGAAAAATAAAAAATCTTTACTTCAATAAATAATCCAGGGTTTCCTGGGCGCATTTTTCCCAGGAAAATTTTCTGGCATGTTCAAAACCTTTTTGAATCAATTCTTTTTCAAGTGTTTCATTTTCAATGATTTTGTTTATGCAGACAGCCAAATCATTGGAGTCTTCAGTTTTAAAATATAACACAGCTTCTCCGCCAGCTTCAACCAAGCTTGAGTTTCTGGCACACACTACAGGCGTTCCGGCAGCCATAGCTTCTAAAACCGGGATTCCAAAACCTTCATAAAGCGACGGAAAAACAAAAATTTTCGCATTTTGATACAGCATGGCTATTTTTTCAAATTCCAGGTTCCCTGTGACAATAATATCGTTTTTAAATTCGCTGGCAGTTATTTTTTGCAAAGTGTTTTCAGCTTTCCAGGCCGGTGCTCCGGCGATTACTAATTTTAAGTCTGTCCGCCAGCCTGAGGATTCTTTCTTTATCTTTTCGAAAGATTCAATCAAGATTTCCAGGTTTTTGCGCGGCTGAATGGCGCCGACATATACCAAGTAGCTTTTAGCTTTTAGCTTATAGCTTTCTAGAAGTTTATTAGTGGTTTCGGCAGAATACTTTTTCTGAAAAATTTCAGCATCAAATCCATGATGAATAACTGCGATTTTTTCTTCCAAAATTTCCGGATAAAATTTCAGAATGTCACTTTTTGTGCTTTGTGAAACCGCAATAACTTTATCGGCTTTCTTGATTGCCATATCACTCAATTTGTTTAGCTTCAATAAATCTTTTTTTGTGAAATAATCAGGAAATATCTTAAAAGCCAGATCATGGATTGTTACTATGATTTTGAGATTTCTTCTGTGCAATATTGGCAGATTGTGAACCGGCATCCACAGCACATCCGGCTTATCACGCCAGATTTCAAAAGCAAACGCGGTCTGCGTCCAAAGCAAAGGGAAAGAAGACTTTTTAACCGAATAATTTGAAAATACCGGAGGCTTCAGCTGGGAATTGAAATCGTTTTGGTGATATATCAGAAAAGAATCCTTGGCATCAATTTTGCCGAAATTTTTAAGCATGTTAAAAAGATACACTCTGGTGCCGTCAACACGTTTATGATCCAGATCAGCCGCATGAATTGCAATACGCATAACTTATAAGGTTACTTTTATTAATATTAACATGCATTTTAGAATAAAGTGAAATAAATCCAGATTTAAAACGTAAAATTATATGCAGCCAGAAACAAAACAAAAGGGTTCTGGCAAAAAAGACAAAAATCAGCTACCGATAAAAAGGAGCTATTTTTGTCTATTTATAAGCCCCCTCCACGGATACCGCCTGGCAAAACCCAGACAAAATCCGTAAATCCAGGGCGGTTTGCAAAAGCAAACCGCCCTACCCCATTTCTAGTTTCAATTTTTATAAAGATAAACTTTTGAGAAAAATTCCAAGCTCTTCGCCTTGGATTTTTCTTTTTTGGCCAAAGCCCAAACCGCCCAGTTTTATATTCATAATTCTTGTGCGTCTGAGATCCACTACGCTCCAGCCCAAATTGTCACACATGCGGCGAAGCTGATGCTTCTTGCCTTCGGTCAAAATTATGCTGAAAGTAAAATCATCTTTTTTCTTAATGACACATGGCTTGGTTTTGAATTCTTCCAGCTGCACGCCCTGGCCCATAATTTTCAAAAAAATATTTTTGATCGGTTTGTTAACTTTAACTACATATTCTTTTTCATGATCATATTCCGGATTCAACAACTTGTCCGTAAGGCGCCGGTCATTAGTCAGGATTATCAGCCCGTGTGAGTCCTTGTCTAATCTCCCCACCGGAAAAACATCGCTTGGAAATTTATTGTTGTCTTTTATTTTCTTATCCGTTTTGTTGTCTTCATTGGTCAGTTCGCCTTTGGGTTTATTGTAAGCAAAATAGACATATTCCTTGATTGTCTTTTTATTTTTCGCTTCCAGCACAACTGCGTCATTTTCATTTACCTTGTCCCCCAGCCTGGCTTTTTGACCATTGATAAAAACAACTCCTTTGACAATGAGCTCGTCTGCTTCCCGCCGGCTGCAATAATTTTTGAGCGCCAGATAGCGGTTAATCCGCATGGGATAGGTTATTTCATTTTTTGAATTATCTTCCATTATTTATGTTGTTCCGAGGTAGAGATTCGAACTCCAATAAACAGGACCAGAACCTGTTGTCCTACCATTAGACGACCTCGGAATTTAAACAAAAACTAACAAACCGAAGCATAGCATAATTTATAATGAAAATCAAGGCCGAAATTTGGCTACAATCAGCCTAAAATTTCATACATTGCGATACCAGCCGCCACAGAAACATTCAGAGATTCTTTTTGCCCGCGCATAGGGATTGAAACAATCGCGTCACATTTTTCTAAAATATTTCCAGAAACACCTTCAACCTCATTGCCCAAAATGAGTGCCATTGGAAATTTCGCTTTAAATTTTTTTATATCCGTAGCTTTGTCGTTTTTCTCCAAAGCTACAATACTTATTTTTTCTCCGCCAGCTGGCGGATTTAATTCTTCCAAAAGTTTTTTAAGATCTTTGCATTTTTCCCAAGGAATGGTTTTTTCGGCGCCCAAAGCTGTTTTTTCAATCATCTTGTCCGCTTGAGTTTTGTAAGATTTGTTTTCATCTGATGGAATTGGAGTATAGCCGGAAAAATAAATTTTACTGACCCCTGCCCCGTCGGCTGTGCGAAAAATGGCGCCCACATTATAGGCGCTGCGGATATCGTGCAAAATTAGAAAAAGTTCTTTTTTCATTATTTTCCTTTCTTTTTGGCTTTTTTAATTATAATTTCTTTCAGCTTAAACACGCTCTTGCCGGAAACCAGCATTTTTGTTTTCTTTTTAATTTCCCGTTTTTCCGCTTTTATTTTTGACTTTTTCATATTAAATTAAACGCTTATCTTCTGCAATTCGCTAAGCTTCTGATAGACTCCCCCGTGCTGAATAAGTTCTTCATGATCCCCCGATTCAATTATTGTTCCATTCTCAATGACTAAAATTAAACTAGCTTTGCGGATAGTGCTAAGGCGATGCGCAATGACAAAAGTCGTACGATTTTTCATCACCTCTTGAAGCGCTTCCTGCACATATTTTTCCGACTCACTATCCAAAGCGCTGGTCGCTTCATCCAGAATTAAAATTTTCGGGTTGCGCAGAATCGCTCGCGCAATAGCCAAGCGCTGTTTCTGTCCGGTTGAAAGCTTCACTCCTTTTTCACCGACAATCTGTTCGTATTTTTTCGGAAATTTTTCAATAAACTCGTGGCAATGAGCCAGTTTGGAAGCCTGGAGAATCTCCTCTTCACTTGCGCTGATCCGCGAATAAGCAATATTATTCTTGATCGTATCGTTAAAAAGATCGACTTCTTGCGGCACAATAGCGATTTGATCCCGTAAACTTTTCAGTTTTATTTTTTTGATATTTACTCCATCCAGAAAAATGCTACCTTTCTGCGGAATATTGTAGCGCGAAATCAAGTCCACTAAAGTTGACTTGCCTTCCCCGCTCCTGCCAACAATAGCCACCATTTGTCCGGCAGCAGCTTTGAAAGAAATATCTTTTAAAACAACTTCTTTTTCGTAAGAAAAAGAAATATTTTTAAATTCAACGTTGCCGGAGACATTTTCAATATTTTTGGCATTCGGATCATCATATTCTTCCGGGATTTCATCGAATATTTTTTCTGAACGGTTGATGGTGACAACCCCTTCCTGCAGCTGTTTGTAATTGCCGCCCAGCATATTTATTGCCGCTGAAACCGCATTAATATAGGCCAAAAGAATGACAAACTGTCCGATTGTCACCATTTTCACGCTTACAAAATAAATTCCAACTCCAAACAGCATCAAAAAGCTGACTGTGAAAATCAAGCTTTGCCAAAAACCCAAATTCATCCACAGTTCAACTTGCCGACTATTAAGAAAAAATCCGCGGCGAAAATTTTCCTCATTGCGCCTGTTTTCCAGATCCTCAGTTGAATTCGATTTTAAACTAATGATATTTTCCGTACGATCAAAAATATCGCCATAAGCTTTTTCAAAAACTTTATTCATCTTTTTCTGGCAGCGGATAACCGGTTCAGTTTTTTTGACCGTTACACAGACATAAATTGCTATAAATAAAACATAAATTACGGCCAATGGCCAACTGATCCAGGAAATTACTACGAAAGCCAAAAACGAAGACAGCAGGTTTGGAAGAATACTGAATATTCCATTGTCGATTATGTTATACATATACCCGTCAGCCCTGGAAAAACGCTGAATAATTTCTCCGATTTTTTGCTGTTTATGGAAAGACAATGGCAAGTGAACTAAATGTTCTATGGACTTTACAATAATGTCCGTTGAAGCTTTATAGGCGATGTTATTAGCTTTCCTGATTCTTATCCGCATAAACCAGTTGCTCAAAAGTTCCATGCATGCCCAAAGAAAAAGCAAAATGAAAACCATTTTTTCAAAAAATTTTCCCTGAGTCACGATATCGACTATCTTTCCATAAATTAACGGCAAAATAAGATAGGCCGCGTTTTCCAAAATGACAAAAACAACTGCAATTTTCACAGTTTTTTTGTAGGGACGAAGATATTTGAATAATGGTGATAAATCTTTTCGGTTAATCATGTTTCAATTATAGCAGATTTGAAAAAATTTTACATCAAAAAATTACGTAATTTTTGCCCGCCACTGGAGGGAATTAAGTAATTCTTTTTAATTGCACGGGATGTAGGAAAATCTCACGCGCTTCGCTTTCAATAGGGCTTCTGCCCTCTTGTCCTCGCTATGCTCAGTCACCCCGAACGGAAACCGGGAGGTTTCCGACCCTTCCACATTCGATTCCTACCAACTAGCAAATGACACTCCCCGCACACGCTTCGCTAGTGC
>CAZFCX010000020.1:0-15183 GCA_964517825.1 uncultured Bdellovibrionales bacterium | reverse complement strand
GCGTATAGCCGGCATGATAAAAACCACCGCCATTACGGCGGTGGTAGTTTATTTTTGTTGTTCTATTGGCAATGGTGAACAGATATATGTTTGACATCTATCAGTCCGGACCCAGTTATGCTATGTGGAAAGCTTTTATAATGAGTTTCTTGGAAGTTGCTTTGATTATTAGCATAATTTTTTCCAATTTATCCAGTGGAGATATCCCATCTTTTATTTCACAAAAATCATTAGCGTACTTTATTGATCCATGGTGGAGGCTGCTCTGGATGGTTTTGCCGCTGTTATTTTTGATTTTTATGAAAAAGCGGTAGCGATAGAGGTTAACAGGGTTGACCTATATTTTATTTTTGCTATAATAAAAAGCGTTGTAGTAAATACTTCAATTTTGGGCGCATAGCTCAGTTGGTAGAGCAGTGGCCTTTTAAGCCAATGGTCGGGGGTTCGAATCCCTCTGCGCCCACAAAGAAAATCAAAAGACACCCTTGCGGTGTTTTTTAAATTTCTTGACAAACGCGCTCCGGATGCTAAATTATCCTAACGATATAGTCGAGACAGTTTTTTTACAAATTATAAACAATAACATATAGAAATAACTAAAAAAAGGACGATTTATCATGGCCAATAAAAAGATAGCAAGGAAAATCCTAATTAAAAATGAAAAAGGAGAAAACCATGAAAAAAACCACAAAGAAAGCCATAACCTTTAAAGAGCTTGATCGATTATGGAAAAATTGCGATTGGAAGGGAATACAAAAACGCATTTTAGAAAAAAGTTCAGAAGCTGATGCATATAGAGAAGCGCGAGCCAAATCCAAAGCAACAGCAGGACACATCGTCTTCATCTAATTAGAACATTTAGTATGTGCTTTATAAGAAGCTAATCGCAGAATATCGCGACTGGCTTCTTTTTCATTTCTGGCTCATTTTGGGATTATTTGATATACTTTAAATATAAAATAAATTAGCAAAAATTTAGTATGATTAAAAGTAATATGTCCCGCCTAGGCGGGATCGCCTGGAGCGGAAAAAAGATATTTATATTATCATCGCTTTTGATGACAGCATTTGTCTTGTCCGGTTGCGGTTCAACCAGCACTACCACCAAACAGGTGCCTTTGAGCATGGCGGATGCTACATTAATAAAATCTGAAGATGGAGGAAAAACTTGGAATCCAAAAACCAGGATTGATGACCGAAAAACAATTGCCGGAATAAACGTATTATCTTTAGCCATAAATCCTCTTAATTCTAATGAAATATATATAGGATCTGAGGGCAATGGATTGTTTATGACAAAAAACGGCGGCAATAGCTGGGAAAACGTTGCTTTTGCCAACAAGGTTTATGGATTATTTTTTGATCCGCAAAATCCCGATCTGATTTATGCCAGTGGAGTTTTCAACAAAAGAGCCAAAATATACAAAAGATATAAAGAAGGCGATGAATGGAAAGAAATATACACCGAGCCATCCGATAATACAACTATTTCTGCTTTGGCTTTTGATAAAAACAATACCCAGACAATTTATGCTGGCACAAGCGAAGGAGTTATTCTAAAAACCGTTGATGGAGGCCAAAATTGGGCCAGCCTGAAAAAAGCTGACGGACCAATTATTGGAATAGTTTTTGATAGCAACGATACTAACCACATTTTTTTCGGAATTTTTCAGAAAAGTGTTTTGGAAAGCAAGGATGGGGGCGCAACTATTGAAAATGTAACAAAAAAATTCAAAAATGGCATAGGCGGTTTGAGCGTATACACAATCGTTGCTGATCCTTATCGTTCGGGGGTTGTATATGTTGGAACAAAAAACGGAATTTATCGCAGAGCTCAGGATGAAAATTGGACAGAAGTCAATATCATTGAAAGCTCAAAAGCCTTCCCAATCAGGGCTATTGCCATTAATCCTGCCAATTCAGATGAAATATTCTATTCATCAGCCAAAGCTATTTATAAATCATCTGATTTTGGTTTGACTTGGTCGACATTCCAGCTCGACACAAGCAAGGAAATAAGCGTGTTGCGTTATGACAGTGCGGATCCATTTAAAATTTATGCCGGCCTGCGAAAATTCTAAAAGCATTAATTTAAAACTTAAAATTTAAAACTTAAAATTTTTTATCTTATGTACAACGAAATTATCAACAAGAGAAAAGACGATTTGGAAAAATCCATAGAACACTTGAAATTGGAAATGGGAAAAATCAGAACCGGACGGGCCAATCCATCCATGGTTGAAGATTTGCTAGTTGATTATTATGGAACCAAAACTCCGATGAAGCAAATTGCCAGCATAAACACGCCGGAACCGCGTCTGATCGTAATTCAACCTTGGGACAAAGGAGCTTTGACTGCCATAGAAGCGGCTATCCGCGAGTCGGATTTGAATTTAAATCCAAATAATGACGGAATTCTGGTAAGAATAAATATTCCAATGCTGACCGAAGAAAGGCGCAAAGAAATGGTGAAGATGTTGAATCAAAAAGCGGAGGAAGGCAGAATCGCCGTGCGGACCATTCGCGAAGAAATCTGGAAAGAAATCCAGGATGCTGAAAAAAGAGGAGAAATATCGGAAGATGACAAATTCAGAGGCAAAGATAAATTGCAGGAAATTGTTGACGAATATAACAAAAAAATTGAAGAAGTTCGCACCAAAAAAGAAGCAGAAATAATGACAGTGTAAATAAAAAATTTCTAATTTTATAATTTTGTAATTTTTAAATAATGCTTAAATTTTTAATGTTTAAAAATTAAGAAATTAGGATTTATTTATAAAATTAAAAATTCAAAAATTAAAAATTAAGATGTTCCATAATTCACCTGATTTTTTAATTTTGCAAAAATATAAACTATGCTAACAGTCGTTGTTTTTATCGTGATATTAGGTATTCTCGTGTTCGTGCATGAATTCGGGCATTTTATCGTAGCCAAAAGAAATGGAATAAAAGTTCATGAATTTGGGTTGGGTTTTCCACCAAGAATGATCGGGGTACAGTTTTTAGAAGGCGAGGAAAAACAGAAATTTTCGGAAATCGAGAGTCTGGAGTTAAAGAAATCCGATATTAAAATAGGCAATGAAGAAATTATCCAGGAAACAATAACCGAAAAAATTCATACCGTCGAGAAAAAAATGCCTGTCAGAAAATGGCGGATCATTTGGGGCAGCCATGATGGCGATGATGAAAGCGAAAAGCAGGATTTGCATGAAATTCATAAGAAAAAATTCAAAGGCGGAACCGTCTATTCTTTAAACTGGTTGCCAATTGGCGGTTTTGTCAGAATTAAAGGTGAAGATGGAGAAGGGGAAAATGAGGCTGACAGTTTTGCTTCCCAGTCGGCCTGGGTACGCGCCAAAGTTCTTTTAGCCGGGGTAACCATGAATTTTATTTTAGCCTGGGTTTTGCTTTCGATAACTTTTATGGTCGGATCCTATCAGGATGTGACCGGTGAAAACAGGGAAGATTCAAAAATTTTGATTGAAAGTGTGGAGAAAGATTCTCCGGCTGAAAAAATGGGGTTAAAAGTTGGGGACATCATAGTTAAAAATGGAAGCGGAGATGTTTTTTCATCGGTTGAAAATGTTCAAAAATATATCAATGAAAACAAAGGAAAAGAAGTGACGCTGATCATACAAAGAAAAAGCGAAGAAATTCCTTTTTCCGGCACGCCGCGAACCGAGATTCAGGAAGGCCAAGGGGCTTTGGGAATTTCAGGTTTGGGTGAAGTTGTCATCGTAAAATATGGATTTTTTCAGTCACTTTGGAAAGGTTTTGTTGAAATAAAAGAGATGTTTATTTCCATCGGCCACTTGATAAAAGGATTGTTTTATGGTGAAACTTCCGGAATTGAGATTATGGGTCCCATAAAACTTACTGCCTTTACAGGTCAAATAATTCCGCTAGGGCTTGTGTTTGTTCTCAGATTTATTGCCATATTCAGCATTAACTTAGCAATCATAAACGTTTTGCCTTTTCCGGCTCTGGATGGAGGCAGAATCCTGTTTATTTTAATTGAAAAAATAAAAGGCTCTCCAGTTAGTCATAAAGTTGAGCAAGCTTTTCATACAGTGGGCATGTGGATATTGATGGCGCTGATGTTTTTTATATTCATGAGAGAGGGCGTAGATTTGATAAAAGGAGTTTTATAAATTTCTACAAAATGGAGGGGATTGACCCCGCCCTAAATTGGCACTTGTTAAAACAAGTGGAGGGGCTTGACCCCGCACTAACTTTACACTGGCTTTGCCGATTAGCGCTTCGCGCTTATAAAGAGTTGATGGAGGGGCTTGACCCCGCACCAAATTGGCACTGCGCCAAAGGCGCAAAATAAAACAGGTATATCTTCTTGGGTTTAATTATAAAAAAGCCATTATTCCTAAAGAAAGTAGTATTTAAAAGTGCCAAATTGGTGCGGGGTTGACACATTATCGTTTTTAATATATTCTATGTTTGTTCAATAAAAAAACATTGCTTCGGCGTGTTTTTTACCGTTATTTAGCGGTATTTTTTAATCACTAAAAAAAGAAAATAACTATGGCTAGACTCATAACTAAAGAAGGTCTTAAAAAAATCCAAGAAGAACTGGATGAAAGGCGCACAAAACTTAGGCAAGAAATTGCGCAGGCTATTAAAGAAGCCAAAGAGCAGGGCGATTTGAGCGAGAATGCGGAATATGCCGAAGCTAAAACTCAGCAGAACGAGAATGAATCACGAATTGCCGAACTGGAGATGTTTATCAAGAATTCAGAAGTTGTGGAAAAGAATAAATCCGCAAAAGGAGCGCAGATGGGATCTGTGATTAAGGTTAAATTTGGCAAAAACGAAATGGAATTCACGATTGTCAGCTCAAATGAGGCTGATCCGGCGAATTTTAAAATTTCCAATGAATCTCCTCTTGGTAAAGCTTTTCTGGGACATACTGACGGAGACAGCGTAAAAGTTTCCATCCCGAGCGGAGAGATTGAATACAAAATAATCAGCGTCAAATAATCCTTTTGATATTGAAAATCCCTAACTTCGGTTGGGGATTTTATATTTGCAAAAAAGGCTATTTTAGCGTAAAATTAAGAAAATCATGGAATTAACAATATAAAAATTCGAATTTTGATTTTTGAATTTTGATTGAATTTCTAATGTTTTAATTATTGAAAATTGAAGCATTGATTGGAAATTGAAAATTGGAAATTTAAAATTACGAATCATATTTATGATTCGAGGAGACATTCTACAAACAAAATTAGACAAGCTCAATCAAATTCGCGAATACGGCATGGATCCGTATCCGGAAAAAACCAATAGGGATTTTAGCAATGCTGAAGTTGCTCACAAATTTGATGAGATATCCGCCAAAGGCGGATCCGCCTCTGGCGGAGGACATTCCATATCCATTGCTGGACGAGTAAAATCTTTTCGGCCAATGGGCGGTAGCGCTTTTGCCAACATCGAAGATGAAAGCGGGAAAATGCAGTTGTTTTTGAATAAAGCAAATATGCCAGAAGAGCTTTTCAAGCTTTTTACAAAAAGCGTGGAACTGGGCGACTTTATTGAAGTCAGCGGGGAGCTTTTCAAGACTAAGACGGAGGAAAAAACGCTCAAAGTGACGGATTGGAAAATGCTGAGCAAAAATATTCGTCCAATTCCAACTGAACATTTTGGAATCAAAGATGAAGAAGAA
Source organism: uncultured Bdellovibrionales bacterium (assembly GCA_964517825.1). Classification (GTDB taxonomy): domain Bacteria; phylum Patescibacteriota; class Minisyncoccia; order Moranbacterales; family GWC2-37-73; genus JAKLIP01. The sequence continues at coordinate 9,506 of CAZFCX010000020.1, read as the reverse complement.
TTGCTAAGAAGAAGATATTTGGATCTCATGATGAATCCAGATACGCGCGAACTTTTCATTAAGAAAAATATTTTTTGGCAAACTGTACGGAATTTTTTAGTAAAAAAGGGATTTTTAGAAGTGCAAAATCCCGTATTTGAGCATACTCCGGGAGGCGCGGAAGCCGAACCATTTGTTACTCATCACAATGCGCTTGATCAGGATTTTTATATGCGCATTTCTCTGGAATTGGCACTCAAAAGACTACTGGTGGGCGGTTATGAAAAAGTTTTTGAAATCGGTCGCGTATTTCGCAATGAAGGAGTTGACCGGGAGCATTTGCAAGAATTTGACAGCATGGAGTTCTATGCGGCCTATTGGGATTTGAAAAAGGGCATGAAATTTTCCGAAAAAATGTTCAAAGAAATTGTTTTCAAGGTTTTAGGAAAATATGAGCATGAATATGAGGGCGAAAAAATAGATTGGAGCGGCAAATTTCCGGTCGTTGATTATTTCACGGAATTTAAAAAAGAAACCGGAATCGATTTGAATAAAAATATCACTATTGAAGCGCTTCGCGCGAAGGCAGACGAATTGGGAATAAAATATGAAAAAACATACAGCAAGGGACGAATGATAGATACTATTTACAAAAAAACTGTGCGCCAAAAATTGGTTCAGCCATGTTTTTTGGTCGGACATCCTTTGGAAGTTTCTCCTCTTGCGAAAACCGATCCGAAGAAACCGAAAAAAGTTTTGCGTTTTCAGATCATTGCCGGACGCAGCGAACTTTGCAATGCTTTTGCGGAGCTTAATGACCCGATTGAACAAAAGAAGCGTTTTGAAGAGCAAATGCAGGCGCGTGCAGCAGGTGACAAGGAGGCGCAAATGCTGGACGAAGATTTTGTGGAAGCTTTGGAATATGGCATGCCGCCGGCGTTTGGCTGCGGATTTTCCGAAAGACTCTTTGCTTTTATTTTGGACAAATCTGTTCGCGAAACAACAATCTTTCCAGCAATGAAAGAAAAATAATTTTTTTCATTATTAATTAAATATATGCAATGTAAAAAAGATCAAAACTTGGAAAATTGTTCCTGCACTTTTCCTGATTGCCCAAGAAAGGGCATGTGTTGCGAATGCGTTGCTCATCACAAGCGTAAAAATGAGATTCCAGCCTGCTTTTTTCCGGTAGAGGCTGAAGCTGAAACGATGAATGATAGATCAGTAGAAAATTTTATTAAAGCACGAGAAGATTACAAAAAACAAATATCGGAAATTGGCGGTTGATTTTAAAAAATAAAACAAAAATATGTTAAAAAAATGCGCTTTGTTTATTCGCGGGTGCATTCGGATGCGGACAATGATTATTGTTCTGATTTTGCTGGTGACTGTCTATGTTTTCAATAACAAATATGAAGAAATTTCCAATTTGTCTGTTGTGCAAAACAGCCGGAAAAATGGCGCCCTTTTCTATTTGGAAGGAATTTGGGGAAAAATGAAAAGAATCCAGCAGATAAGCGATGGAAGATCACAACGTGCCATGGAGCTTTTTGAAAACGCGAAAACTGTCAACGAAAAATCAGGCTTATTTTCCGTAGACATTCCTAATAGCTGGAAAATTATTTCTGAAGAAGGAGTAAACGGAAAACAATTGGCGAAAATCATTGTTGAAAGCCCAAATTTTTCGCAGCGTACAGAGGGAGGAAATATTTTTTATGATAACGGAGCGCAACTGACAATTCAGGTTGTGCAAGGCGAAGAGTCAAGAGCTAAACTGCCGGATGGAGGCTATGGTTCTCTGCTGATCAAAAAAGCAAGCGTTGATATGTCAGAGCAAAAGGCTAATTATTATGTTATAAATGAAATTAATGTAAAAGATGGAGAAATAATCAATGCGCACATTTTGCATAACGGAAATACTTACAATTTCCGGTTAGTGGATAACCCTAGAATATTCACTGGCGGAGAATATTCATTTCAGGAAATATTATATTCGCTTAAATTTAAAAAATAGTTAAAAGATATGCAAAACAAAAAAGGTTTTATTGGAGGTCTGGTCAGCATTCTTGTGGCAATTCTTGTTGTATTGATGATTTATTTCTTGTGGCAGAAATTTTCTATGAAAACTCTGCAAAAAACGACAGAAAAAGCGGCACAAGAAGCCGGCATTGAAATTGATGCGCAAAATGTTACGCCCCAGGGGCAAGTTGACGCTGTACGCGATATGGTCGGAAAGGTGCAAGACCAACAGAACGCTAAAATAAAAGAAGAACTGGAAAAAGAATTATAATATAATCTTTACCCAGTTAAATAAGTTTTAATTTTTGAATAAAAAATTAAAACTTAAGATTTGAAAAGCGTATTTATTTGTGACTGGGCAAGCAATGTTAAATAATAAACTATAAATAAGTTGTTTTTCCAAAAGAAATTCAAATCTTATTTAACGGGGTGAATGAGAAAATATTATTTAATTATTATTTTTATCGTTCTGGTTTTGCTGGGAATTGTCGTCGGAGCGCGGGTTATTAGCGGAGAAGATAATTGGATTTGCCAAAATGGCGAATGGATAAAGCACGGCCATCCGGATATGCCGAAACCGCAGGTTTCTTGTGAAAAATAACGTGAAATATCTATTTTTTAGCTTTGTAATATATATACAGTCCGTAGCTCAATGGAAGAGCGGCTATCAAGGGTGATACGGAGAAAGTTTTTGGCTGATTATGCGAAGTTTTTGTCAGCCAATACATTCTCTGTCTGATAGCAAGGTACGCTGGTTCAATTCCAGCCGGATTGTCCATAAAAACACATCCCCAGATGTGTTTTTACGATGGCTGGAATTGAACCTTTATTTCTTGCATCTAAGCCTATTTAAGGGTAATATTAAGGCATAAAAAGGAAATTAAATTCACCCTGTTAAATAAGCTTATTTCTAATAAGCTTAAGATTTGATGAAAAGGGAGTTTTATAATTTCAAAATATTTATAAAAATTTATTACAAATAAGTTGCTTTTCAATAAGAAAAGCCAAATCTTATTTAACAGGGTAAATGTTGGATATAAAATTTATCAGAGAACACGAGGATGAGGTTAAAAAGAATTGCAAAAATCGCGATGTCAAATGCGACATTGATCAGCTTATGAATTTGGACAGAAGCCGTCTCGAGCTCATAAAAAAAATCGAAGATCTTCGAAATGAAAAAAACAAGCTGAATGAAGTTATAAAATCAGTCAAAGACAAGGCTACTATCATTAAAAAGGGAAAAATTATCAAAGAACAAATAGAAAGCCTGGAACCAAAACTTTCTGCAATTGAGAAAGATTTTCACGCGATTTTACTTACGGTTCCTAACATGACGCACCCGGACGTCAAAATCAGCAATAACGAAGATGACAATCAATTGGTAGAAGTCGTAAAAGAACCGGTTAAATTTGATTTTGAGCCGCTAGATCATGTTCAAATTGCAAAAAATCTGGATCTCATTGATTTTGAAAGAGCAACAAAAGTCAGCGGAGCAAAATTTTATTATTTCAAAAATGAATTAGTTTTTGTAGAGCAAGCGCTCATAAATTACGCTTTGAATGTTGCAGCCAGCCACGGTTTTATTCCTTTCACCACTCCTGATATGGCCAAAAAGGAAGTTTTGGAAGGGTTGGGTTTTAATCCGCGCGGAGCAGAAACGCAAGTTTATAACATTGAAGATTCTGATTCAAGCCTTATTGGAACGGCGGAAATAACTATGGGTGGCTATCACATGAATGAAGTGCTTGATGAAAAAGATTTGCCTAAAAAATATGTTGCCCTTTCTCACTGTTATCGGACCGAGGCGGGGGCTTATTCAAAATTTTCTAAAGGCATTTTCCGGGTTCATCAATTTACTAAAGTAGAAATGTTCCAATATGTCATGCCGGAAAAAAGTGAGGAAGCCCATCAAGAAATTTTGGAAATAGAAAAGGAAATTTTCAAGGGCCTAGGCATTCCCTTCAGGGTGGTTGACCATTGCACGGCTGATTTGGGCGGGCCGTCCATTCGAACATTTGATCTGGAAGCCTGGATGCCGGGAAAACCTAACAAGGATGGAACTATGGGCGATTGGGGAGAAATAACTTCAACTTCCAATTGCACGGATTATCAATCCAGGGGACTTAATATAAAATATAAGACTCAAGACGGAGAAAAGGGTTATGTGCACATGCTTAATGGCACAGCTATCGCAGTGACCCGGGCTCTCATTGCAATTGCGGAAAACTATCAGCAAGCTGACGGCAGCGTGGTTATTCCGGAAGTTTTGCGTCCATATATGCCGGGGAATCAATCAATTATTTCTAAAAAATAATTGATTAGTATAAAGTATTTTGCTTGCCTCGCGTCGACAAGCGAATATTTTCGCGAGTCGAGGCGGGTATTGTGTATCATGTATGAAAAATTTGAGACCTGAGGACAATTTAGCTCACGCGGAAAACTGGGAGAAAATTGCATCGGTTCTCGTGAAGGGTGACAAGAAAAGAATGTCACTGAATCCTGAAAAGAGCGAAGAATATAATGAAGCAATTTTTTCGTCCTGGGAGAATGTCGTAGTTTTCAGAGTGCTGGCGCCAAAGCCAACGAAATTTCATATTGCTTTTGCCACCAGAAAGGGAATAAAATATCTGCCGCAGGAACTTGAAACAGACTTGAAATTCGCAGTGCGCATCGGACCGAAAGATTTCAAAGTTTTCATCATTCCGGACGACATTAGAAAAAAGATTTTGTTTGAGGTTGTCGAGCACACAAAAGTCAGCGATGAGAAATATAAAGGTTTAATTTTGCTATAATAAAATGAAGCTACATTTTCTTGGCACAAATGGATGGTATTCTAATAAAGGTGGGTACACAATATGCTCCTTGTTGGAAACAAAAGAGTATTATATTGTTTTTGATGCTGGAGAAGGAATACAAAATCTTGATAAATTCATAAAAAAAGATAAACCAATCTTTTTGTTTTTGAGTCATCTTCATTTGGATCATATATTTGGCTTTCATATATTTCCAAAATTTAAATTTAAAAACAAGGTGACTATTTTTTGTCCAAAAGATATAAAAAAATATTTGGGAAAAATTATAGCCCATCCTTTTTCTGTTCCACTAAAAGACCTGCATTTCAAGGCCGATATTAAAGAACTAAAGGAAGGTGTCAATAAAATTTCTTTTTTTGTCGAGTGCGGGAAAATTGCCCATATCGATCCGACTTTTGGTTACAGGATCAGTATTGACGGAAAAATTATCACTTATCTCTGCGATACCGGAATTTGCGATAATGCAAAACTGCTTGCTAGGAATGCAGATATTGTCATTTGCGAATGTTCCATGACAGAAGGAATTTCAAATGATGCGTGGGGCCATGTAAGTTCAATAGGAGCAGCAAATATTGCAAAAGAATCAGGAGCTAAAAAATTGTTTATTACTCATTTTTCAGCAGGAGAGTATTCCACCATAAAAGACAGAGAAAAAGCTTTGAAATTTGCGAGAAAAATATTTGAAAATACTATCTGTGCCAAAGATAATTTAGTTGTAAAAGTATAAAAAATGGAAAATAAAATTTTAAAATTTCCAAAGGGGCTTGCCCCGTAGGAAAAGCAAAAAAGTAAATTTAATATCAAAATGCAAAATATAAAATCAGAAAATTTAAAACAAGATACACAAAAAAAGTTGCTTTTTCCAGCGGGGTTTTTGTGGGGAGCTGCAACGAGCGCGCACCAGATTGAAGGTGGAATGAAAAACAGCTGGACTGAGTGGGAGAAACAACACGCCGAGCAGCTTGCTAAAAAAGCAAAAACTAAATGGCAGCCATGGCAGCAGGAAAAATTTCCAGAAATGTTTCAGAAGAAAAATTATATTTCCGGAAAATGTTGTGATCATTACAATCGTTTTGAAGAAGATTTCGATTTGGCCAGAGAAGGCGGACATAATGCACATCGATTTTCAATTGAATGGTCGCGTATTGAACCGGAAGAAGGCAGATTTGATGAAAAAGAAATTAAACATTATAGAACTGTAATACAAGCTTTGCGAGATCGCGGGATGGAACCGTTTGTGACACTTTGGCATTGGACTGAACCGGCTTGGCTCAAAGATGGCTGGGCGAACAAAAAAGCGCCGGAATACTTTTTCAGATTTGTTCAAAAAGTCGTTGGTGAATATAAAGATTTAGTAAAGTTTTGGATAGTTTTTAATGAACCAAATGTTGGGCTTGGATTTGGATATTTTCTCGGTTCTCAGCCGCCGGGCATAAGATGTCCTAGAAAATTTTTTAAAGCGTATTTCAATATGCTGAAAGCGCATAAAGAAATATATGCTGAAATTCATAAGATAATTCCGGAAGCCAAGGTTGGCAATGCACTTAGTTTTATGGTGTATCAATCAACATTTTGGCCCATAGTTGCAAAAGCGTTATTGTTTTTCCCTGAACATTTTAGCAAATATTTTGCAAGAAAAACAATGCCATGCGTTGATTTTATAGGTTGCAATTATTACAAAAATTTCACGATTTCTCTACGAAAGAAAAAGTTATCTGAAAATGAAAGGAATGATTTAGGATGGCCAATATATCCCAAAGGAATTTATGATACCTTAATGAGTTTGAAAAAATATAATTTGCCGATTTATATTACAGAAAATGGCTTGGCTGATGCGGATGACTCAAAAAGGCCAGATTTTATAAAAAATCATTTATATTATTTGCACAAAGCGATTGAAAAAGATGTTGATGTCAGAGGATATTTCCACTGGTCGCTTTTAGATAATTTCGAATTTCCTGATGCTAGAGGATTTTGGCCTAGATTTGGGCTGATTGAAATTGACTATAAGACACTGGAAAGAAAACCGCGGAAAAGTTTCTGCGAATACGCCAAGATTTGCAAAAATAATTCGGTTGAGGTAGGATAATTTCTTATGAAAATAGGATTTTCAACTGGATGTTTATATAAAACTCATGACCCACTAGCGCCGGAGACTTTTGCTGTTTTTAGAAAAATGGGTTGCAATGCAATTGAAATTGCTTGGAATGTCGGTGGTTTTGATGAACTTGAAAAAATTGCAAAAATTAAGCCGGAAGATTTGGCTGGTTTTGAATATGTTTCCATTCATGCACCGTCTTTTGATAATTTCAATGAAACGGAAATTGTAGCCATGCTGCAAAAACTAACGGAAGTAAATGATAGATTAAAATTTAAAGCAGTAGTTTTGCATCCGTACGAAACTATGAATTTTGATATTTTTCGCCAATTTGATCTGCCATTCATGATTGAAAACATGGATTGGAGGAAAGATTTTGGAAAATATGTCGACAGCCTGGAAAACATTTTTTCCAAATTTGACGCGCCGATGGTTTTGGATCTTAACCATTGCTACACTAATGATCCGTCCATGCGGTTGGCGCGGGATATAGCGGAAACTTTCGGCGGCCGAATTGAAGAAATTCATTTGAGCGGATTTGAAACTTTTCATGAGCCATTATTTAAGACAAAGCAAACAGAAATTTTACAATCCATTCCGGACAAAAGATTGCCGATCATAATTGAAAGTGGCTGTGAAAATATCAAAGAAGCAAAAAAAGAATTCGAATATGTGAAAAATTTTTTATTGTCCTGATTTTACTGCCAGCTGTTTTTTGAGTGCTTTTGAGGATGGTAAATTTTGGCTTAAAATGGGAAAAAGTAGCATAAGCATAACCATTTTTATAAGCTATTGACAGTTTTTGTATATATTGTTAGAATGGACTAGCGTTAAATAAAGCAGGTGTTTGACTTAATTTATTAATTGAAACATCGCCGCAAAAAACCAGACTATTTAAAAATTATAGGGGACCAAGATACATCCTTTTGCATATATGAATGTGCGCAGGGATGTGTTTTTTGTTCATTGATATTAAACGATAGGCCTCCAGTAGTCGGCAGGGTTAGAGGTAACCTCGCATGATGTAGCTGGAGTGGCCTATCGTTTCAAAATATTTTGTAGTCGAAAAGCGTTTGTCCGAGCGTATCCCCCCTTTTCTTGCAATAGTTTTTTCAGGTTGATTAGTCTCGGGATTGACCTGAAATAATTTTTCGGCTCCAAACTTTGTAGCCGATTCGCGTTTGGGCCTGTGAGGGTTAAGGTAATTCTTCCCTGGCAGATTTGCAATATGGGTTTAGCCTCCCACAATACAAATAAATATGTCCAATGTGCGTTTTGGCTACAGGTAGCGAACGCTTAATCCTGCAAGCGTTCGCTACCACCCGTTTATAACTTCGAAGAAGTTAAGAAAAATTTAACATAATTTTTCTTCATCACTTTGCAGTTATGGATAGCAACTTAAAAACTGAATGACAACATCACGATTGGATATAGCGATCCCGATTTTCATCGGGATGCGATTTTATACCCACATCGGAGATGTGGACAAAATCGCAATTTATTGCGGTTAGTCCTTTTAATTCCTGTCGCTTACGCGCGACAGGACTGGTTGTTTATCTGAGCTATAACCCGTCGTCCTCGGACGACAGGTTTAAAACGTTTTAGCATTTCCCGTTAAATGAAATGCAATCCAAATCTATTTTTTATTGATCGCGTAAAATCATGCTTCGCATGATCACGCGATTCTAATAAATTTAGCTCCGACTTTCGTCGGAGAAATTTATTGAGAGTTTGATCCTAGCTCAGGATGAACGCTGGCGGCGTGGATAAGGCATGCAAGTCGAGTGGGTTTAGGCCCACGGCAAACGGGTTAGTAATGCATAGGAACTTTCCTTGAAGTCGTGAATAATTCGGAGAAATCCGGAATAATACACGATGTGCTCTACGGAGTAAAGATTTATCGCTTCAAGAGAGGCCTATGTCCTATCAGCTTGTTGGTGGTGTAATGGACCACCAAGGCTATGACGGGTAGGGGGTGTGAGAGCACGGCCCCCAACATTGGAACTGAGACACTGTCCAAACTCCTACGGGAGGCTGCAGTCGAGAATATTCCACAATGGACGAAAGTCTGATGGAGCGACGCCGCGTGCAGGATGAAGGCCCTTGGGTTGTAAACTGCTTTTGTAAGGGAAAAATTTCGATGATGGTACCTTGCGAATAAGAGGTTACTAACTCTGTGCCAGCAGTAGCGGTAATACAGAGACCTCAAGCGTTATCCGGATTTATTGGGCGTAAAGAGCGGGTAGGTGGTTATGTTAGTCAGATGTCAAATCTTGGAGCTTAACTCCGAAACTGCATTTGAAACGGCATAGCTTAGAGGGTGTGAGAGATCTATGGAACTCATGGTGTAGCAGTGAAATGCGTTGATATCATGAGGAACACCAAAGGCGAAGGCATTAGATTGGCACACTCCTGACACTGAGCCGCGAAAGCGTGGGTAGCGAATGGGATTAGATACCCCAGTAGTCCACGCCCTAAACTATGCATATTAGGCATTGAGAGTATCGACCCTTTCAGTGTCGTAGCTAACGCGTTAAATATGCCGCCTGGGAAGTACGGCCGCAAGGCTAAAACTCAAAGGAATAGACGGGGACCTA
>CAZFCX010000019.1:10414-15217 GCA_964517825.1 uncultured Bdellovibrionales bacterium | reverse complement strand
TAAAAATAGAATAATCAATAGAGGCGGAAGAGGGGCTGCTAAAGTTTAAATATCTGACTGAAGCATCCTTGTAGGCGCCAGACTTAAAAACGTTGCCTGACAATACTGGTTTTGATTCAAGAAACAAAAATTCTAAATCGGTAGGCAAGGTTTTTTCCTGAGCAAGCATTTTTTCAGGTAAAGTGTTGTTTTCTTTTGTTGTGACAGAAAGAGCGATTCTGGAAAGAGTGTTGTTTTTGTAAATAAACAAAGAAAAATCTTGATCCAATTCATTTAAAATTGTTGCTGGCAAATTGATTTTTGTAGCCGCAGCAAAAACAGGAAAGCCTATTGGATTGTTGTTTGTATCCACCACCTTAAACTCATTAAAGGAAGCAGTTTCCGTGGCTTCTGTTTTATTAATAAGAGAAATGATGGCTGCTTTGATTTCTTCAGGCGAAAAAGCGGCAACATCCAATGGTAAATAACTAACCCTTGCTTTTGGTGTTTCTGTTGTTTCAATTGTCTCAACAGGAACAGTTTCTTCAACAGTGGTCTCCTCGGTTATGACAGGAGCGCTTTGGGGTTGTTTTTTAACAACCAGAAAATAATATCCAATCAAACCAATTAGAGCTAGAGCAAGAAAAAAAATGGCAATCAAGGTTATTTTATAGGCAAAATTGGTGGGAGTACTTGGTTTTTCTGAAAAATAAATATCTTTTGATGGAGCTTCTCCTTTAACTTCGGGGGTTTGATATGAAACAGGCGCGGATGGTCTAGAAAAACCAGAATCTTTTAAAAAGGGACTACTGGTTTGTTGCGACTGTCCAGGTTCTTCAAGTGGTTCGCCAGGCAGTTCTGTCCCAGAAAAAGGCGCGGCTCTATTGGGAGAAAATTCTTGTGCCGCGGGATTATTTTTTAAAGACATTAAATCATCATTCATTGTTCGTATAGAAGGACCTTCTGGCACAGAGGGTTTTTGCCCATCACTAATGCCCTTAAAAAATGGAGAAGAAGAATCGATTTGATTTGTCATGTTTTTGTTTTATAAAATAAATTTACAAAAAATGTAAGCACATTGATTGTGCTTACATTTTACAACAGTTTGTGTTTTTTTGCCAATAAAAACCCTTACGCTTTCGGCGTCACATTTTTAGCGGTCAAGTTAATGCGTCCTTGATCGTCAATCTGTTTAACTTTAACCGGAATAATGTCGCCGACTTTCGCCACGTCTTCAATGTGTTCAATTCGTTGATCGGAAAATTCAGAAATATGGATCAAACCCTCTTGTCCTGGCAAAATTTCAGCAAAAGCTCCAAAAGTCATAAGTCTAGTAACCCTAGCGTTGAATATTTCTCCCGGTTTAACTTCGTGGGTAAGATTATCGATCCACTTTTGGGCTCTCAGAGAGGAAGTTTCGTCGGTTGAGGTGATGAAAATTGACCCATCATCTTCAATGTCAATCTGTACGCCGGTTTCATCAATAATTTCATTGATAATTTTTCCGCCAGCACCGATAACATTCCTGATTTTAGCTGGATTAATGTGCATAGTGATGATGCGGGGCGCATATTGCGACATATTTTCACGCGGCGCTGGAAGGGTGATTAAAATCTTTTCCAAGATTTCCAAGCGATTGCCTTGTGATTGCAAAAGAACTGCTTTTAGCATATCAACGGTTATGCCATCAACTTTTACATCCATTTGCAGGGCTGTTATCCCGTCTTTTGTTCCGGCGGCTTTAAAGTCCATATCTCCATAGTGGTCTTCCAAGCCTTGAATGTCCGTCAAAACCTTGAACTTATCGTCTTTACCAACAATTATTCCCATGGCAATACCGCTCACCGGTTTCTTGATTGGAACGCCGGCATCCATAAGAGAAAGAGTCGATCCGCAAGTCGAGGCCATAGAGGAAGATCCGTTTGATTCTAAAATTTCACTAACTAGCAAAATAGTATAGGGAAATTCTTCTTTAGAAGGAATGACAGGAATAAGCGCGCGTTCAGCCAAAGCGCCATGCCCGATTTCTCTTCTGCCAGGACCGCGCATTTGTTTAACTTCGCCCACGGAATATGGCGGAAAGTTGTAATGATGAATATATCTCTTTGTTGTGTCAACTTCCATGGTGTCAATCGTTTGTTCATCTCCTGGAGAGCCGAGGGTTGTAATGGTTAGCGCTTGTGTTTCGCCGCGAGTGAAAAGCCCGGTGCCATGGGTTCTTGGCAAAAGTCCTACTTTGCAATCAATATGGCGGATTTCAGTCAGTTTTCTGCCATCAGGCCGCTGCTCCTTTTCCAAAATATTGGCATGCACGATTTCATCAGAAGCCTCTTCAAAAACTTGTTCCGCTACTTCTTCTAGTTTTTCAACATCATTAGGAAAATCAGCTTTAATATATTCGTCTACCTTTTCCTTTATATTTTGAATTTTTTCCTCGATAGTTTGTTTTTTTGGGTCATATAAGGCTTCAGCTAAGCCTTCTGAAATAAGAATTTCTTTTACTTTTGCTTCAAATTCCGGAGTTCCTTGCAAAAGAATTGGTTCAGACTTTTCTTTTCCGACTTCTTTGGCAATGTCTTCAATAAAAGTAGCGATTTTCGTAATAGCTTCCTGCCCAAAAGCAAAAGCTTTGACAACTTCTTCTTCGGGAACTTCTTTGGCTCCGGCTTCGAGCATGTTTATTTTGTCTTTTGTTCCGGAAATAATCAGGTCAAGATTGCTGTCAGCCAATTCCCCATTAACCGGGTTCAAAACAAATTCTCCCTTGACTTGCCCAACCCGAACGGCTGCTACCGGTCCATTCCAGGGAATGTTGGAAATAGCCAAAGCAGCGGAGGCTGCAATAATTGAAACTGTGTCAGGATCATTTTCTCCATCAATAGAAAGCACGGTCACGACAACCTGGACTTCGTTTCGCATACGAGCATCAAAAAGCGGCCGGATTGTTCTGTCGACAACTCGTCCGGTCAGGATGGCTTCTTCGGATGGCCGTCCATCTCTTTTGATAAAACGAGAACCTTTTATTTTTCCAGCAGCATAGTATCTTTCCTCAAATTCAACTGAAAGCGGAAAATAACCATTTACTCTGGCCCTATTTTTGCTCATAACTGCGGCTGCCAAAACAACCGTATCGCCATAACGAGCAGTTACGGCTCCGCCGGCTTGCTTAGCCAGTAAGCCGGTTTCGATTTCAAGAACCCGTCCTCCAATCTGGAGAGACCATTTCTTTTGTTCCATAAGAACGTATTAGCCTTGCGCCAATGACGTTATAAACACGATATTAAACTCAAAAACTTAAGTTTATTATTGTGCTTTCGACGGCATTAGAAAGACTTTTTATAAATTGTTAATATAAATACAATACTTTATTTTAACTGTTTTGTCAAAGTTTTTAAAAAAACAGGAATTCAAAACCGAATCCTGCTTTTTTATTTAGGTAAAAAGTTCTTATATTAAAAACTTCTTCTTATTTTCACTAATATCAATAAAATCATCCACTTTTTCCAGAAGCTTGCCGCTGGCGGATTCGTGGAAAGCCATGACTTCCACGCGGCAGCCGGTCGTGTTTTGGATGTATTCGACAACTGGAATGTAATCTCCGTCGCCGGAAACCAGAATAATAGCATCCAGACTTTTGGACATTTTGATCGCATCCACGGCAATACCGACATCCCAATCTCCTTTCTTGGCGCCGCCGGGAAAAATTTGGAGATCTTTGGTTTTAACTTCAAAACCTTGCTTGGCTAAAGCATCGAAAAATTTCTCTTCTTGTCCCTCCAATGTTTTGATACCATAGGCAATGGCTCGGATAAGCTTTCTTTCGCCAACACCAAGTTTAAGCAGTTGTCCGAAATTAACTTTCTTTTTATATAAAACCCGGGCACTGTAGTAGAGATTTTGAATATCAACCAAAACACCAACGCGTTGTTCTTTAAATTGAGCCATAGTTTTAGGATTATGAATTTAAAAATAAAAGCAGGTTGCCCTGCTTTTACTATATAACGGTTAGCCCTTGAGGCCAAGTCCTTTGATGATTTTTTTGTAAGCCTTCTCGTCAGTCTTTTCCAGATAGGCCAGCAGTTTTCTTCTTTTAGCCACCATTTTCAGAAGTCCTCGGCGGGAATGAAAATCTTTCTTGTTTTTCTTAAGATGAGAAGTTAACTTTTTGATGCGTTCTGTGAACATTGCGACCTGATATTCCGGCGAACCGGTATCTTTTTCATGACGCTTCACTTCTTTCGTCACTTTTTCCTTTTGCTTGTGCGTTAAAGCCATAGCATTTTTGTGGGCGATGAATGAGTCTGGGCTATTTTCAGGGAAAATACCGGAAACCAATCCATGTCCTGATATTAATTATGTAGAAACCATAACACAGCTCTTTATTTTTGGCAAACTTTATAATATCGCTGCTGCGGCAACTTTGTCACCGGCATCTGGTCGCATAATGCGAACACCTTGCGTGGCACGGCCGAGAACGGAAATGCTGGAAAGCGGAATGCGGATGATTTGTCCTTGCTCTGAAGTTATAATCAAGTCGCCTTCAATATCATCGACGTTTACGATGTTAGCGCCGACCATCTTGCCGATCTTGGCAGTTATTTTGGCAGTTTTGATTCCTGATCCGCCTCGGTGCTGGATCTTATAAGAAGACAAGTCAGTGCGTTTACCGAAACCGTTTTCTGTAATGACTAAAAGTTGGTTGCCTTTTTGTCCTTTGATGACAATATCCATGCCAACAACTCTGTCATCACCTTTAAGTTTTATTCCGCGGACACCGGCAGCATTGCGGCCCATAGCGCGCACGTCTGACTCCTTGAAGCGGAT
>CAZFCX010000019.1:0-10404 GCA_964517825.1 uncultured Bdellovibrionales bacterium | reverse complement strand
CCCGCACGAAGTGCTAATGACAACTTCATCTGTTCCAGTTGTTGGCTGCACCCAATTGAGCGTGTCGCCTTTGTCTAAAGTAATGGCAATAAGCCCGCTTCTTCTGACATTGTCGAAATCTTCCACTTTTGTTTTTTTGACTACGCCGGTGGTGGTGGTGAAGAAGAAAAATTTGTAGCCATCCGATTTATCGAAAGGAATCATGGCCGTAATTTTTTCTTCCGGTCCGAGCTGCAAGAAATTGACAACAGCTTGCCCCTTGGCTGTTCTGGATGATTCCGGAATTTCATAAGCCTTGGTTTGGAAAACTTTGCCGGTGTTGGTGAAGAACATCATATTGTCGTGTGCCATGACGCTGGTAACTTTTTCAATCGCATCGCCTTCGCGGGTGGTAGCGCCGATCACTCCTTTGCCGCCTCTTTTCTGAACTTTATAAACATTTGGATTCATTCTTTTTATATATCCATCCTGCGAAAGTGTGATGATGGCTTCTTCATTGGCAATCAAATCTTCCTGTTTGAATTCTTCAATGCCAGTCCGAAGCACTTTGGTTTTGCGTTCGTCGCCGAATTTTTCCTTAAGTTCAATGAGTTCATTTTTCACGACCGCTAAAATTTTCTTGGTGCTGGCCAAGAGCGCTTCCAACTCAGCAATGAGTTTTAATTTTTCAGCCAACTCATCTTCAATTTTCTTTCTTTCAAGTCCAGCCAATGTTTGCAGGCGCATTTCCAAAATCGCGCTCGCCTGTTTTTCTGAGAGCTTGAATTTTTTCATCAAATTAGCGTGCGCTTCTTCTTTAGTCGGAGATTTTTTGATTGTTTCAATGACAGCGTCAATGTGATCAAGGGCAGTTTTAAGTCCTTCCAAAATATGTGCCCGATCCTTGGCTTTATTAAGTTCGAACTGAGTTCTTCTTCTGACGACGTTGTTGCGATGGGCTATGTATTGTTCCAGGATGGATTTAAGCGACAAAATTTGCGGATCAATTCCGTCAACCAGCGCCAGCATATTGACATTAAAATTTTTCTGCAGGTCTGTTGAATCATAAAGCTTGTTTAAAACTTTTTGCGCATAAGCATCTTTCTTAAGTTCAATCACGATACGCACGCCTTCCTTGTCTGATTCGTCGCGAAGATCCTTGATTCCAAGAAGTTTTCCTTCCTTGACTAAATCGGCAATTTTTTCTATCAAGGCAGATTTATT
This sequence comes from uncultured Bdellovibrionales bacterium, assembly GCA_964517825.1. Taxonomy (GTDB): domain Bacteria; phylum Patescibacteriota; class Minisyncoccia; order Moranbacterales; family GWC2-37-73; genus JAKLIP01. The sequence goes on along the minus strand of CAZFCX010000019.1, from coordinate 9,201 downwards.
GGTCGCATAAGTTATTTCTGTGACAATAATATTGAAAGAGCCCGACTTAGTTTCAACAATTTCAGCTCGAGCGCGGGTTACGATCTTGCCGCGTCCGGTTGAATAAGCCTCTTTAATTCCGGGTGTATTGTAAATAATTCCGCCAGTTGGAAAATCAGGGCCCTTAATGAAATGCATCAAATCGCCCACTTCTGCATCTGGATTATCAATAAGATGATTGATGGCATCTGCCAATTCACTCAAATTGTGCGGTGGAATATTGGTGGCCATGCCGACAGCGATGCCCATGGTTCCGTTCAAAAGCAACTGAGGAAGCTTGGCTGGCAACACGACCGGCTCTTTATGTACCCCATCGAAGTTTGGGATAAAATCAACCGTATCTTTTTCAATATCAAAAAGCATCTCTTCAGCAATTGGCCTTAGCTTAGCCTCGGTGTAACGATAGGCTGCGGCGCTGTCTCCATCCATAGATCCGAAATTTCCTTGGCCCCAAACCAATGGATAGCGCAGAGAAAAATCCTGAGCTAAACGAACCATAGAATCATAAACAGCTCCATCTCCGTGAGGATGATATTTTCCCAAAACTTCACCGACAACCGTGGCTGATTTTCTGAATTTGGCAGAAGGCTTAAGCCCGCTTTCCCACATTGAATAAAGAATTCGCCGGTGGACAGGCTTAAGTCCGTCACGTACATCCGGAAGTGCCCGAGAAATAATGACACTCATAGCGTAATCTAAATAGGACTGCTGGACTTCAGCAACAATTTGCTTGGGGTGTATGTCTTCCTGAAACAATTCCAGGGTTTTTGGGGATTTGGCTTTCATAATCAAAATAGTTTAAATGTTTACAGTAAACGGATTTTTAAAATAAAATAATTTATTCAGAAGTGTTTTCAACGCTGTTATCTTTAGGCAACTGCGAATAATCTTTCGACTGGTTTGAATCAGAAATGCCTTCAGAAGAAATGGGATTATTGGACAAAGCATTCTTTTGTTCATTTTGAATTTCTTGAATGCTGCCGGTGCCGGAAGAATCCAGGCTCTTTAGTTCCGCGGCCTGTTTTTGCAAAAGTTCAATCTGATCCGTAATGTCTTGTAAGCTGTCACTTCCCGACTGAACGGTGCCCGATTTTTGTTCTCTGGCAAACATGGATGAAATTGAAAAAATCCAAAAAATTGAAATTACAAGCATAGAAACAATAACACACCCCCAAACCCAAAGCATGCGAACATTTTCAGGCAATTGCCGGACCTCTCTAATTTTTTTATTTATATTATTAAGCATAAAAATTAATTTTCATTCGTCATCAAAACAGTTTCAGCACTTTTTCCTTCCAGATCTTTTTTCTTGATGTTTAATTTAGAAATTTTTTCTTTTGGACAATTGCCCATGTTTGAACAAAAAACTTTTTCATCAGCCAAGTCAATCGCTGAGCCGGGCAATTTAAAATGCATTGGAACCACCAAGGCTGGCTCTATCTTGCGAACAAGCTCGGCCGCTTTTTTACCATCAAGAGTATATTTGCCTCCCACGGGAATAAAAAGCACATCCACTCCATAAACCTCTTCCATTTGTTTGTCGGAAAGATCGCAGCCAAGATCTCCTAAGTGGCATATCTTAAGATCTTCAGCTTCAATGACAAAAATCGTAGAATGCCCTTTTTCTGCTCCGGAAACAGCATCATGAAAAGAGTCTATTCCGATAACATTAATTCCTTTGACTGCATATTCTCCCGGTGCATCTAAAATAACCGGAGAGCCTTTTAGTGCGCTAATATTGTTGTGGTCATGATGATCGTGCGAAACAAAAATAATATCGGCTTGTCCCTGAGGCGGACGAAGACCAACGCCTTTATCAAAAGGATCAAAAAAAATCGTTATGTCGTCAGTGGCTCTGCCAGCTGGCTTGGTGGTTATTTTGAAGCAAGAATGTCCATAATATTGTATTTGCATATCCTACGAAGTTACAAATCCATTACAAATATACAAATGTACAAAAACACAAATGTACAAAATGTACAAATTTATAATTAATTATTTTTTATTGTTACAGAATCATTGTAGCACGTCAAAAACTTTTTGTCGAGGTTTTTGGATAAAAAATTCCTTGAATATAAGGCAAAAACAGTTCCTTATGTTCCAACAAAAAAGGCGGCAGAAGATCAAATAATTTTAAGGGTCTTGCCAAATATTATTAGATGGTGTATCATTGGTAAACAATTAATTATTAAGAAAATTGAATATCGGGATGTTTCAATCCTGTAGGCTAGTTTCTTAATAATTTCCTTCCAAAAGGAAATTTTTTGTTTTATTAAGTGTTTTTAATCATTAATTTATGGCTTGACACAGCCAAAAAAGTAACAATTATGGCAAATATATTAGACAAATTAGCTGAAGAAGTAGACAAAATAAAAGAAGAAGTAAAGGAAGATTTAGGCATTTCTGGGCCGAAAAAAGCCAAAAAATCAAAAAAAGAGAGTGAAAAACCCACTAATTCACCAATGGATTTTTTATTGGACAAAAATCCGATAAAAATTCCTCAAGTCGGAGATGTTTTAGAGGGAAAAATAATTGAATCAACTTCCTCTTCCCTGCTTTTGGATATTGGTTCATTGGGCACGGGAATCGTGCTTGGAAAAGAAATAAGAGACGGATTTGCTTTAAGTAAGGCAAAAAGGGGCGATACAGTATCGGCAACGCTGATTGATTTAGAGAACGAAGACGGCTATATGGAACTTTCCATCAGAGAAGCTTCTTATGAAAAAGCCTGGGAGGATTTGGAGGCCAAAAGAGATGCTATGGCAGTAGTAACAACCAAGGTTTTGGACGCTAACAAAGGCGGACTCATGATTGAAATTAATGGCATCACCGGATTTATTCCGGTTTCTCAACTTGCCAGCGAACATTATCCGCGGGTTGAAGATGGAGACAAGAATAAAATTCTGGAGCTTTTGAAAAAGCTTGTTGGCAAAGAAATTCTGGTCAGAATTTTGGATGTAGACCGCGAAGCCGAGAAATTGATTGTCAGTGAAAGAGCTGCTTCAAGCGAAAAAGAAAAAGAAGCTTTATCGCAGCTTAGCATCGGAGATGTTATTGAAGGAGAAGTAAGTGGCGTTGTCGATTTCGGCGCTTTTGTGAAATTTTTACCAACAGCCAAAGCAAATTCCACCAATGAAACTGATAAAATTGAAGGATTGGTGCACATTTCCGAATTAGCCTGGCAGCTCATTGATGATCCGCGCACAATTGTGAAAACCGGAGACAAAGTAAAAGCTAAAATCATCGGCATTGACGACACTCGTATTTCCCTCTCCATGAAAGCATTAGCTAAAGATCCCTGGAGTGAAATTGCGGAGAAATACAAAATTGGCGATATCGTGAAAGGCAAAATTGATAAAATCAATCCGTTTGGTGCTTTTGTTTATCTTGATAAAGACATCCATGGTTTGGCGCACGTTAGCGAATTCCAGGAAGTTTATCCGGGCAAGAAAATGGATGAAGTGCTCAAGGCCGGTGAAACTTATTCTTGGAAAATACTTTCCATTGAGCCAAAAGACCACAGAATGGGACTTATGATTGAGAAAGAAGAAAAATAGTTCCCAATTTCTAGTAAATACAAAAGAAAAACCGCCCTTTGGCGGTTTTTCTTTTGTAAGAAAAAGAGTTGATTTGTGTTAAAATATGGGTATAATTAGATAATTAAATGTAGCCGTAAAATATATGAAGAAATCTAAAATTTTTATCATTTCTGGTCCATCTTGTGCTGGCGAAGACTCAATCATTGAGGGGCTTAAAAAGCAGATTGAATTTGAAAAAATAATCACCACCACGACGCGTGAAATGCGACCCGGAGAATCTCAAGGGAAGCCATATTACTTTATTTCCAAAAACGAATTTGAAGATGGAATTGAAAAAGAAGAGTTTTATGAATACGCAAAACAAGACAGGGGAAATTTGTATGGTGTCACGAAAAAAGAATTTGAGAGAGCTTGCAACACCGGCAAGCCAGTTATTTGGAAAGTTGACTATAAAGGAGTATTAACCGGTAAAAAGATTTTTCCTGATGCAGTTGCTATTTTAATCGATGTGCCCTTGGAAACTGTTGAAAAAAGAATTCGTAGAAGAGACAACGCTAGCGAGGAATACGTAAAAGAAAGATTAGAATATGCACACGGCTGGTATGATAACAGAGATAAATTTGATTATTCAATTAAGAATGAAGAAGGAAAATTAGAGGAAGCCATAAAAGAAGTAAAAGATATTATCGAAAAAAATATATAAAATAGTTTTATGCAACTAGTTAAAACAATCCAAAACTTTGCTTTTCAGAATGAACTTTGGGAAAAAAATTCCAAGATTGTTTTAGGTGTTTCGGGTGGGCCGGATAGCGCCTGTCTTTTGGATGTTTTGTATAATTTGTCCAAGAAATATAATTTTGAATTGCACATCGCGCACGTGAATTACGGACTGCGTGGAAAAGATTCGGAAAAAGACGAAAAATTTGTGCGGAAGCTCGGAGAAAAATACAGAATTGCAGTCAGTGTCTATTCCCCGTCAAAAAAAGAATATCAAGGCAATCTGGAAAACAGTTTGCGCAACCTCCGCTATGAATATTTTGAAAATTTGCGGAAAAAATTAAATTTTGACCTGATTGCAGTCGCGCATAATCAGGATGACCAAGCCGAAACCGTTTTAATGCGTATTATCAGAGGCAGCGGTCTGAATGGCCTTTCTGCCATGAAAGCTAAATCAAAAAAAATTATTCGGCCACTTTTGGAAACAAACCGAAAAGAAATTCTAAATTATTTAAAACAGAAAAAATTAAAATACAGGACCGACAAAACAAATGAGGACACAAAACTCATGAGGAATAAAATTCGCCATGCGCTACTTCCCTATCTTGAGAAAAATTTCAATCCGGGAATCAAAAAAACTCTAAGCGAATGGTCCAAAACGGTTGCCTATGATTATGATTTTATTGAAAAAAGTGCGGAAAGATTTAAAAAAAATATTTGTAAGAATAAACACATCACCTTGAACTCGAAAAACTTTCTGGCTCTGCAACCCGCAATGCAAAAGCAGCTGCTCAGAAGCATTTTTTGTCAGCTTAAAAAAGAGACACTAGACATCGAAAACAAACAGATTGAAGAAGTTATTAAAGTAATAAAAAGTACCAAAAACAAAACTCAAAAAGCTTCTATTGGAGGCTTGAAGATATTAAAAAAAGGTGATAAAGTTGATATGTTCTGCTAATTTATAATCAAATAATTTTCAAAAAACAATGGAAAAATTGCTCAAAAATATCGGTTTTGTTTTGCTTTTCTTTTTGGTGATTTCAATGATAATGATTCTTTACAGCGGTCCGGCAGAAAAACCGGCAACTGTTTCGCTCAGCGAATTAGTTACCCAGATTAATAATGGCCAAGTCAAGACTATCGCGATTAAGGGCGATGATTTAAGCATTGAGCTAAATGAAGGCAAGAAAGAAAAGTCAATCAAAGAGCCTCAAAGTTCTCTGACAGAGTCACTCAATAACTACGGTGTGGATAAGGAGAAATTTAAAGCAGTGCAGATGAAGATCGAACAAGAATCCGGTTTTTCTTCCTTTGCCAAAAACATTTTAATTCCGATTTTCTTGCCTTTTATAATAATCGGCGCTTTCATCTGGTTTATGCTGCGGCAGGCTCAGCGCGGGAATTCACAGGCACTATCTTTTGGTCTTAGTAAAGCCAGAATGACTGATCCAAAAGACAAAAACAAAAGAACCACTTTTGCCGATGTGGCTGGTGCCAAGGAGGCCAAGGAAGAATTGGGTGAAATCGTAGAATTTTTGAAACATCCCAAGAAGTTTATTTCCATTGGTGCCAAAATTCCGAAAGGCGTCTTGCTTTTAGGTTCTCCGGGAACCGGGAAAACGCTGATGGCCAAAGCCGTGGCCGGTGAAGCCGGTGTTCCCTTCTTTAATATCAGCGGTTCGGAATTTGTGGAAATGTTTGTGGGTGTAGGCGCCAGTCGGGTCAGAGATTTATTCAAGCAAGCCAAGAAAAGCGCACCAGCCATTGTCTTTATTGACGAGATTGATGCTGTTGGCAGACACAGAGGTGCAGGACTTGGCGGTGGCCATGATGAACGTGAGCAGACATTGAATCAAATTTTGGTGGAAATGGATGGTTTTGAAAGCAACACCAGTGTGATTGTAATTGCAGCTACAAATCGTCCTGATGTTTTGGACCCCGCCCTGCTTCGTCCCGGCCGATTTGATCGCCGGGTCGTGATGGATTTGCCGGACATCAACGAGCGCGAAGAAATCCTCAAAATTCACATGAAAAATAAACCGATGGATAAAAACATTGCTATCAGAACCTTGGCGGAAAGAACTTCCGGATTTTCCGGAGCGGATTTGGCCAACCTGGTCAATGAAGCTGCGATTTTATCTGTAAGAAGGAACAAAAAAAATATTGCCGAAGAAGAGCTTAAGGAATCAATTGAAAAAGTTATTTTGGGACCGGAAAGGCGTAGTAAAGCTATTTCCAAAAAAGAAAAAGAAATTATTGCCCACCATGAAGCTGGGCATGCCTTGGTTGGTTCAACTCTTCCAAACGCTGATCCGGTGCAGAAAGTTTCCATCATAGCGCGCGGTCAGGCCGGCGGTTATACTCTGTCAGCTCCAACCGAAGACAAAAGATTGCATTCCAAAGCTTATTTTGTTGATGAACTGGCAACGCTTTTGGGTGGACATGTCAGTGAAAAAATGTTTATCGGCGATGTCACTACCGGACCATCCAATGATTTGGAAAGAGCTACGCATATGGCGCGGGCTATGGTTACTCGCTACGGCATGAGCACTTTGGGGCCTCGCACTTTCGGCAAAAAAGAAGAACTTATATTTTTAGGTCGCGAAATTAGCGAGGAAAAGGATTATTCCGAACACACCGCAGAAGCCATAGATTCCGAAGTGTCGCACCTCATTCAGGAAGCTTCAGCTACTGCTGAAAAAATATTAACCGAAAAGAAAGATGTTTTGCAAAAACTGGTGGCTGAACTTCTAGAAAAAGAAACTATTGAAAAAGAAGAATTCAATAGAATTGTGGGAATAACAGAAAAACACGGAATAAAACAAGAATAACACAGCGACATAGAACTTATGTGTTCATTCTGTCAACTTCCGTGTGTGTTCTGTGATTTATATGAAACAAATTGCCTATCTTGAAATCATTAAACAAGCAGTTAAAATTACTTGGCAAAATAAATTCCTGTGGATTTTTGGTTTTTTTTCTTTGCTCGGAACCTCATTCAGTTTTAAATGGACCGCAGACGATGAAAAAACCAGCCAGGTTGAGGAAGCCGTAACCAACTTTATGCAGCAGCATACCGGAATTTTTATAGGCATATGCATTGTGCTTGTTGTTCTTTACATAGTATTTATAATCCTGAAGCTGATCGGCAATGCCGCAATAATAAAATCAGCCAATAATATCGCTGTATATAGTCAAAGCACATTTTCCAAAATTTTTTCGGAAGTTAAAAAATATGTCTGGTCAATGTTTCTTTTAGAAGCCATTGTCACAATATCTCTGCTAGTTATATTTTTTGTAATGCTTATTCCGATATTGCTTTTATTTTCACTTAAAGCGTACGTCCCGGCAGTGTTGGCGCTTTTGGTCGCTATCGTGATAATCATACCGTTGGCAGTCATCGCTTATTTTTTACAAAAATACGGATATTTTTATATTGTCCTCGGAAACATGAAAACAAGAATGGCGCTGGAATCTGCCTATGGAATTTTCAGAAAAAACGTCAAAGAAAGTTTGCTTATGGGACTTCTTGGAATAGTGCTGAATATGGCGGTTGCGGCAGTTGCGTTTGCTTGTCTTTTGGCCATGGCAATTGCAATTGTTCCGTTTGGATTTTTGGCATACTGGGTATTTTCAAAAACAGGAGTTATTGCGGTGGTTATTATAGCTGGTGTTATAATCCTTGGAATATTGACGGTAGCGCTTTCTTGGTATGCGTCATTCGTACAAACATTCTGGGTTTTGTTTTTTCAACAAATTTCTTTAGAGAAGAAAGAAAAGAAAACTATTGAAGAATTGGAAGCAGAAATTAAAATTCCAAGTCCGGAAACAGTATAATGGCACGGAAAAATAGAAAAATTTTGGTCGCTTAGCTCCCTGAAGTACAAACACTCCGTGCTTGGCTACAGGGCAAGCAGTTTTGTCACTACGCCTTATGGGTTTGTAGCTCAGTTGGTTAGAGCGCTACATTGACATTGTAGAGGTCTGCAGTTCGAGTCTGCACAGACCCACAAGGCGTGAGGATAATGTAGATCAATAAAAAACACTTTGGTCAACCAGAGTGTTTTTAATATATAAAATAAAATTTCCAATAGTTTAGTTATTTCGAGAGAGATTTATAGGAAGAACTGAAAGAATAATAAGTGTTGCCTATTTTTTGAGTTACTTCTGTTTCCACCTGGGCTGCCTTGTCAACAATTCCATAATTAGCCGCTCTTGAAGTTATGCTTAGTAAAGCCCCGGCAGCAATTTGTTTCAGGGATGCTAATTTAGCATCAGTATCGCCAGTAACTGGAGCGCTTACAATCATATTGGTGCCCTGTTTGTCAATATCAACAAGGGCATTTTGCATCATTATAGCCGGAGTTTCTATTCTGCCTGTAGATGATTTTTTTGGAAGAAGACCGTCTTGTTGTTCGGCTTTGGCAATGTCTTGTGCTTTGCCAAACTCTGCAACCGCCTTGGCTCCAGAATATAAAGACAGACAAACAGGATTATTGGCGCATTGCATATAAGACATAAGACCTTTCATGTTTCCTTTTGAAAAAAGATTAGAAGGATCTGCAACCTCTTGAAGATTGGTGACTAATTTTTTTCCACCCACAGTTCCCTTCAAGGCATCGCTCACAGCAATTTCTGCTTGTTTTTTAAGAGAAGAAACATAACTTGTACCTACACCCTCATAATTCAAATAGGAACTTTTTCCCGAAGTTACTTCCGTTAGAAAAGATTTCATTTGTTTCAAAGCTGTTTGTTTGGGAAGATCGTAAAGGTATTCTTCAAAGTCTCTTATTATCATACTCTCTTTTCCGCCCTCATCACCGAGCAAATAGGCAACAGCTTTTTCAACAGCATAAAGAGCGGCAATTTTAGCTGCAACCATAGCCAAAGAAGCCAGCATGTCAGC
>CAZFCX010000018.1:12864-15701 GCA_964517825.1 uncultured Bdellovibrionales bacterium | reverse complement strand
CCTATTTTTGGCTTAAATAAACGATTTTTACAAAAATTATTGCCGCGTAGCAAATAAAAAAGGGCTATGAGATTGCAAATGTTTCCGCAATCATAGCCCTATTTTTCGGTTCGACTAGGTGGCATGCGACAGTAGCTCATGCCTCGTATACATAAGCGCGGCATCTACCCTGTTTCTAATGCCGGTTTTTTCAAAAATGTTGCGGACATGTGTCTTGACGGTCTTGGTGCTCAGGAAAAGCTTTTGAGCAATTTCTTCATTGGTCATGCTTTCACTGATCAGCGCCAGAATCTCCATCTCACGAGAAGTAAGCCCTTTCAGTTTTTCCCTGCTTATATGAGCTAGAGCTTTAAGAGAATTTTTTGATTCTTTTGATTCTTCTGATTCTTCGCTGATTTTATCAAAAACTCGATTGGTTAGTTCAGTGTCTAGCCAGCGCTGCCCCTCGGAAACTACGCGAACACATTTGATAAGTTGCTCGTCGCCCTGTTCTGGCTTAAAAAATCCGTGAGCGCCTCCCTTCATCATAACCAACACATTTTCCTCATTGTATCTTTTGCCGACAATGATGGTTCTCATGTTAGGTAGCTTTCTCCGGTATCCCAGAATTCTCTCCAGGTCTAGAGAGGCCACTTCCCGCAAAATTATCTGATCCAGAATGAGAATTTCTGGCTGCTGCTTAATCATCTGTTCCAGAAAAGCAATTGCCGGCTGAACTTCAGTTTGGAGATCTTTGATATTCATAGCACAAAGAACATTTATGTCCTTTTCATTCTGCAAAATCTCCACAATATGCTGAAAATATTCTTCGTCACGAATGACGATTGCCAGCTTAATCACCTTCTTCTCCTTTTCCATATTTCACCTCCTTGGGTGTTGTTTTTTAAGTTTTTAAGTTTACAAAATTACCTCAATAGTAACTTTTAATTGTACTCCTAGAATAGGCTTTTGTCCAGTTTATTTCTTTATCTTCCTTAGTTCCTTGAGAAATTCCGATAGCAGTTTTTTTTCTGGAACCGATTTGATTACTTTCCCTTTCACAAAAATCGCTCCGGCATTTTTGCCGCCAGCAATGCCAACATCCGCTTCGCGCGCTTCCCCCGGACCATTGACCACGCAGCCCATAACGGCCACCTTGATCGGTTTTTTATAATCAGACATAATTTTTTCCACTTTTTTAGCCAAGCCGATAAGATCGATTTCCGTCCGTCCGCAAGTCGGACAAGAAATTATTTCCGCTCCGTATTCGCGAAGGCCTAAGGCTTTCAGGATTTCAAAGGCTGGACGAATTTCCTTGACTGGATCGGCTGTGAGTGAAACACGGATTGTCGCTCCAATGCCTTCATTCAGAAGTGCTCCGATGCCAATCGCGCTTTTGATGATGCCGACATATTCCGTGCCGGCTTCCGTCACGCCCAAATGCAAAGGATATTTTACTTTTTTTGAAAGTAATCTGTAGCCTTCAATCATTTTCGGCACATCGCTGAATTTGATGGAAATCAGAATGTCATAGAATTTCAAATTTTCCAGAATCCTGACATGGCGGAGAGCCGATTCCACAGCAGCTTTGGGAGTCGCTCCATATTTTTTGAGCAAATCTTTTTCAATCGAACCAGAATTGACACCAATACGAATCGGAATTTTTTTAGCTTTGCAGGCTTTGACCACAGCGGCGACTTTTTCTTTGGAACCAATATTGCCAGGATTAATTCTGATTTTATCTATTCCCTGCCTTGCACATTCTAAGGCTAATTTATAGTCAAAATGAATGTCAGCCACCAATGGAATGTGGATCTTCTTTTTTATTTTTCCAATGGCTTTGGCGGCTACCATATCCGGCACAGCCACGCGGATTATTTCACAGCCAGCCTTTTCCAGTTCTAAAATTTGTTTGACTGTTGCTTTGGCATCGCGCGTGTCCGTTGTGCACATTGATTGAACTCGGACCGGATTGTCCCCGCCTAAAAGATACGACCCAACTTTAACTACTTTGGATTTATATTTTTGCATTTCGTTATTTTAAAAACTTAAAATTTTCACATTTAATACGTTGGAAAAAATTTTCCGCGCCGAGTAGTGAAGTAAAAAAATAAACATATAAATCCTAAACAAACTGGAGATTAATTTGAAAATTTTTCCTTGAAAAATTCCGAAAGCTTGGCAATTTCAATTCTTTCCTGCTTCATCGTGTCGCGGTCGCGGACAGTCACATCGCCTTTTTCTAGACTGTCAAAATCAACTGTGACGCAATAGGGCGTGCCGATTTCATCTTGTCTTCGATATCTTTTTCCAACATTGCCATTATCATCAAATTCGCACATAAAATCTTTTTTCAACGTGTCGTAGATTTCCCGAGCTTTTGCCACCAATTCCGGCTTGTTTTTCATCAGCGGAAAAACAGCAACCTTAATCGGCGCTAAACGCTTGTCCAATTTGAGAACAGTTCTGGTTTCTCCGTTAATTTCTTCTTCGGTGAAAGCTTTGTCGATAAACATCAGAAACATCCTATTGAGCCCGGCTGAAGTTTCCATGACGTGCGGAACAAATTTTTCTCCCGTTTTTTCATCGAGATAACTGAGATCAACTCCGGAAAATTTGGAATGCTGCGAAAGATCAAAGTCCCCGCGCGCATGAACTCCTTCCACTTCCTTGAAACCGCCAACAGATTTGAAATTATATTCAATGTCATAGGCCTCAGAAGCATAGTGAGCCAATTTTTCGTGCTTGTGCCATTGGATGTCTTTTTTCGTGAGGCCATATTCCAAATACCAATCCCAGCGCAGTTTTTTCCACATTTCATATTTTTCTTGCATATCCCTCGGATGCAGAAAATATTG
>CAZFCX010000018.1:10114-12854 GCA_964517825.1 uncultured Bdellovibrionales bacterium | reverse complement strand
TTTCCAGTAATAGAACCACTTCATCTCTTCTTTCGGCTCGCAGAAGAACTCCAGCTCCATCTGTTCAAATTCGCGGGTACGGAAAATAAATTGGCGCGCCACAATTTCATTCCTGAAGGCTTTGCCAACCTGCGCGATTCCAAACGGAATTTTCATCCGAGTTGAATCCAATGTATTTTTATAATTCAGATATATTCCGCCACAAGTTTCCGGACGCAGGTAGACCACATTTTCTTCACTCAGCATTTCTGTCGGCGATCCCAGATTGGATTTTACCATCAAGGAAAATCTTTTGGCTTCAGTTATGTCAGCCGAACCGCAATTTGTGCATTTTAATTTTTTATCTTTTCTTAATTTATCCAATTCTGCGTTGATAAATTCCAGCGAAGCTTTGTCGGCCTCAATGCCGAAAGATTCCAAACTCTGATCAGCCCGCATGCGGTTTTTGCATTTTTTGCAATCGATTTGCGGATCATCGAAACTGTCAACATGCCCGGAAGCTTTCCAAGTCATCGGATGCATGAAAACCGCACTGTCGAGTCCTACCACGTCATCTCTAAGCTGCACCATGTGTTTCAGCCATGCATCGCGGATATTGTTTTTAAGCAATGTTCCATAATGGCCATAATCATAAACAGCTCCGAACCCGCCATAAATTTCTGAAGACGGAAAAACAAACCCCCTTCTTTTGCAAAGTGAAACGATTTTTTCCATCATGTCTTGATTAGCCATATTTATATTGTTTTAAGCTTTATTTATAATATATTTATACTACTTTTAAGCCAAAAAGTAAACCCCGCGCAGCGGGGTATTATTTGAAAGTAGAAATTTTAAGTTAGAAATTTTCTATTATATCTTGAGATATCTGCGAATAGCGATGAAACCGCTGATTGTTCCCAGAAGTATTCCGGAAAGAAGCAATGCTCCTAAAATTATGAAAAAATTTGACAGATAGAAGGAAAAAATATCACCACCAGAAATGCTGCCTTCCGTTATTGGCGCCAAAAATTTTGAAGTGGCTAACAGAGCAATCATGACAATTATAGCCGAAGAAATTCCATAGAAAATTCCTTCAAAAATAAAAGGCATGCGAATATATATATTTGATGCTCCAACCAGGCGCATAATTTCAAATTCCTGCCTATGCGCGTACATTGTGAGACGGATTGCGTTAAAAGTTATGAGAATTCCGATAAAGACAAAAGCTATTCCAAGCGTGATGCCAACTTTTTCAATCAAATTCAAAATTGAAACAAGTCTTTCAATGGCTTTTTTATTATCTTCAAAATCAATGCGGCTGATTTTGTCGGAAAAAGTCGATCCGCTGATTGATTTGGATATTACGTCGTATTGATCGGGAGAATTGGCTTTTATAACCAAAGATGCCAAAAGCGGATTGTCTCCCAATTCTTCTAAGGCTTGCAAAATGGAAGGATTGTTGTCCCCAAGTTTCTTGAATTGTTCCAGCGCCTGATCTTTGGAAACATACTCGATTGATCTTATTTCCTGATAGTTGACCAGCTTATCTTTTGTTTCCAAAATGACATTTTCTTCAACATCAGAATTGAAATAGACGCTGACATTGATCTTTTCCTGGATATTTTTTAGGACAATATTGGCAGTTATGCCCAAAATAATCGTAACGCTTATGATATACAAAGATATGGCTAAAACACTGACCGTCGCAAAACTAAGCCAGCCGTTGCGGCGGAAATTGTCCAGCCCTTCCTTAAATGTTCTGATTAGTTTTTCTTTTTTCATGGAGTTTCTTTACTAATTACTAATCATGTACGAATATACGAATAAATTTTTTATATGGATTTTTATTAGTATATTGGTATTTAATTCGTAATTAGTAATGTTTACACTGTGTATTTTCCTTTAGCGCTGTCCCTGATTATTCTGCCTTTTTCCAGTTCAATCACGCGGCGGTTTATTTTGTCCACAATGCTTTTGTTGTGGGAAGCCAGAAGAACTGTTGTCCCCAAACTATTTATTTTTAGCAGAAGCTGCATCAACTCCTGTGTTGAATTCGGATCCAGATTTCCGGTTGGTTCGTCGGCTATTATTATTAGCGGTTTTCTGACAAAAGCCCTGGCCAAACAAACTTTTTGTTGTTCTCCGCCGGAAAGTTGCCTCGGATATTTTTCCATCTTATCGCCCATACCAACAAGATCCAAAATTTCCGGCACCAGCTCCTGAATTTCTTCAGGCGATCCGTCGGAAACTTCCAAAGCATAGGCCACATTTTCATAGGCAGTTTTTTGCGGAAGCAGCTTGAAATCCTGAAAAACAGTCCCGATGTTCCGGCGATAATAAGGCAAATGTTTTGTTTTTATGGAATCTAAGGGGCGATCATTGAAAAAAACAGTGCCGGCTGTCGGTTGTTCTTCAGCATAGACAAGTTTGAGCAAAGTTGATTTTCCCGACCCGCTGTGCCCCACGATTGAAACAAATTCTCCCTGCTCAATAGAAAGATTAATATCTTCCAGCGCCATAAAATCTCCGGGATATATTTTTGAAACATTTTCAAAACGAATCATTTGTGTGTTTTGTTTTATTTATATTTTTATTATACACTATTTAGTTTGAGCTTGCCAGCGCAAATAACTTTCCATGAATTCATGCAGTTCCCCATCCAAAACATTTTCCGGATCGTTGGATTCATATTTTGTCCGATGGTCCTTGACCATCTTGTATGGATGCAGAACATATGATCTGATTTGATTGCCCCACTCCG
>CAZFCX010000018.1:0-10104 GCA_964517825.1 uncultured Bdellovibrionales bacterium | reverse complement strand
AGCTGTTTTGTTGCCAAACAGTTTTAATACGCGCATGGCCTGTTCTTTGTTCTGCAGCTGTGATCTCTCGCTTTGGCAAGTCACTACGATTCCTGAAGGCGCATGGGTGATGCGCACTGCGCTGTCAGTGGTGTTGACATGTTGTCCGCCGGCACCGGAAGACCGATAGGTATCAATAACCAAATCTTGCGTATTAATTTTTACCTCAGATATTTCCTCAATCACCGGCAAAATTTCCACTAAAGAAAAAGATGTCTGGCGCAAATTGTCAGCATTGAACGGTGAAAGGCGCACCAGCCGATGCACACCAGCTTCGCTTTGCAGATAGCCAAAAGCATAGGCGCCTGAAATTTCAACTGTGGCGCTTTTTATGCCCGCTTCGGAGCCTTGTGATTTTTCAACAACCTTAGTTTTAAATCCGTTTTTTTCCGCCCAGCGCAAATACATTCTAAGCAGCATCTCCGACCAATCCTGTGCGTCCACTCCGCCAGCCCCGCTGCGAATCGCCAGAATCACGTCGTTTTTGTCATATTGACCGCTAAGAAGAGTTTTGAATTCCAAAGCCTCAAATTCTTTTTGCAACTCTTCAATTTGTTTTTCAATTTCCGCCTGTTCTTTTTTGGTTGCTGATTCAAACAAATCCAGAAACTCTTCAATTTCTTTTGTTCGTTTTTCTATGTTTTCAAGATTATTAATTTCAGTTTGCAAAAATTCCGCTTCCTTGGCTACTTCTGCGGCTTTTTGCGTGTCATTCCAAAAATCTTTTTCCGTCATCTTGTCCTGAAGTTCGGCAATTTTTTGTTTCTTTTGCTCTACGTCAAAGATAGTCCCGCAACTGCGGGATTTTATTTTTTATCGCCTCGATTTTTTCCAAAAGCTCTTTCATAAAATTATTCAAAAAATAATAATGCTGCCATCACAGCAATTCCCAAGCCCATCACAATCAATTGCCAAATCGAGTGGCCTATTTTTTCTTTTCCATGTTTGTGTAGTTCCGGAATCATATCCGCACTGGCAATATAAATGAATCCTCCAGCCGCAATCGGCACCAGGGCTTCAGCAAATCCTCTGACATTAGCACTTATTGCCAATGCGGCCACTGCGCCAAAAATTGCAGCCAAAGCCGATATAAAATTATACATTAGCGCTTTCTTTTTCGTAAAGCCAGCATATATCAGTGAACCAAAGTCCCCGATTTCCTGAGGAATTTCGTGCATAACCACTGCCAAAGTCGTGGCAATTCCTACTGGTATACTGACCAAATAGCTGGCCGCAATAATGACTCCATCGATCAGATTATGAATTGCATCACCAAAAAATATTACGTATGGCAAAACATGTGTATGTTTTTCACAATGTTCATCATGGCAATGTCGCCAATGAATGACTTTTTCCAACGCAAAAAATATCATAAAACCCAGCAAAATAAAAAGAGGCACACTTATTTTGCTGTTCTCCATAGCCTCCGGAATGAGATGAATGAAAGCATCGCCCAAAAGAGTTCCAGCCGCAAAACTGACAAAAAATATGAGCACTTTGTGAATTTTTTCATGCTTCCAAGAAAAAATAAAAACACCTATCAAGGAGATAAGACTGACAATCAAAACGCTTATTAGTGTATAAATCCAAATCTGCATTTTACTTTTTTTAAGTGAGCCACCTGCCAGAATCGAACTGGCGACCTGTTCGTTACGAGTGAACCGCTCTGCCAACTGAGCTAAGGTGGCCTTTTATTCGCATGTCCCCGATTCGTAGTCGGGGTTCATTCCGATCACAGAGCGGAATGAATGACATAATTTTAGCTTAGTTGAGCCCTTTTTGCAAGCATTATTAAACAGTATAAAGTATTATGTAGAATGTATCATGTATGGAATGCATTTATACTTTATACATGCTACTTGATACATTATACTTTCGATTTAAGTTTCTTCCAGTTCTCATCCACCTGCTCCTGTATTTGCGCAATAATCTTTTTGTTGCGATCAGCAAATAGATGCTTGAAGCGTCCTTGGGTTTTTAGAAATTCTTCAATTGGTTTTTTATTGGAAGGCGTGTAATTTATAGTATATTTTCCATCTTCAATTTCATAAAGTGGCCAGAAATTGGTTTCGGTTGCTAACTTTCCAACTCTGACATAATCCGACGTTGGAAAACGCCAGAGACTGGTGCACGGCTGGAGTACCAGAAGAAATGATGGCCCCGGAGTTTCCAAAGCTTTCTTGGCTTTCTTTTTGAGATCAGCCAGATAGGCCACATTCGCTTGCGCCAAATATTTGATTCCATGCGCTTTGACGATTTCCATCAGATCTTTTCTTTGCTTGTCTTTGCCAAAAGACTGCGTGCCAGCCGGCTGCGTTTCTGTGTTGGCGCCATAGGGCGTGGCTCCCGATCTTTGGCAACCCGTGTTCATATAGCCTTCATTGTCATAACAAACATAGAGAAAATCATGTCCGCGTTCCAGCGCGCCGGAAAGAGCCTGCAGGCCGATGTCATATGTTCCCCCATCACCGCCAAATGCGACAATTTTGGCTTTATTTTTTAATTTTTTATTTTTTAACAGAGCTTTTTGCGCCGCATCAATTCCCGCTGCAGTGGCGGCTGCATTGCCAAAAGCGCTGTGAATGTATGGAATTTTCCAAGAAGTGTTAGGATAGATTGTTGTTGTCACTTCCAAACAACCGGTGGCGTTGGAAACGATAACCGGTTCGTCAGTCGCGCCAAGAACCGTGCGCACAATCGCCGGAATTCCGCAGCCCGCGCAAGTCGCATGACCAGGAGCCAATTTTTTAGTTAAATCTTTGTTCATATTATTTGAGATATTTTATCTTGTTTGAAATCTCCCCTTCTTCCAAATCATAAAAAACCTTTTCAATGTCTTTTTGCAGCGTGTCGCGGCCGCCCAATCCATAGATATAGCTGGCAATTTCGTGTTTGTGACTGCCGGCGTGTTGCATGCTTGAAACTATATCCTGATAGAGAGGCGGATAAGCGCCGAAAGAAATCGCTCTGTCCAAAACTGCAATTTTTTTGATATGCGCCAGTTCCCTGCCAACTTCTTTGTATGGAAATGGCCGATATAAGTTTATTTTCAAAAGCCCGACTTTTTCGCCTTTAGCTCGGAGATTGTCCACGACTACCTTGGCGGTTTCCGAAGTTGCCCCCATGATCACAATAGCCGTGTCCGCGTCATCCAATTTATACTCTTCAAAAAGCCCGTGCTTTCTGCCAGATATTTTTTTATATTCCGCGCAGACTTTCTTGTATTCGTTTTTGGCTTTTTGCATCGCTTCCTCCTGATCGATTTTGAATTCAAAATATGAATTTTGCAGAGCCACCGGACCAAAGGTGACGGGATTTTTAAAATCTAAAAGGGACTGCTCGGCTTTTCTTTTTCCCATAAAATTTTTAATATCTTTATCATCGCAAATTTCTATCCTTTCCGTTGTGTGCGAAGTGTGAAATCCATCCATAATCGGCATAACCGGCAAATCGACGGCTTCCGCCAGTTTTGCGGCAATTATGACATCGTCATAGGCTTCCTGCACATTTTCAGAAAAAATCTGAATCCAGCCCAAATCCCGCACAGCCATCACATCGCCATGTTCTCCGTGAATATTGATTGGCGCGCTAATCGCTCTGGAGCTCACGCACATGACAATTGGGAGTCGAAGACCGCTAGCTACCGGCAATAGTTCAGCCATGTACAAAAGTCCCTGCGAACTCGTCGCAGTTACAGCCCTCGCTCCTGCCGCAGAGGCTCCAATTGTCGCACTCATAGCGCTGTGCTCTGATTCAACATGGACAATTTCTGTGGCAACCTTGCCATCGGCTTTCATTTTGGCGTATGTTTCAATGATTGTTGTTTGTGGAGTGATCGGATAGACCGCCATCACATCAGCCTGAATCTGCCGCAGCGCTTCTGCCATAGCATAACCGCCGTTCATAGCTTTTATATTTATTTTGTTTTTTTCTGGTTTGTTTTTCATTACCTTAAAATGATATAGATTGAGTTTATCAAATTTTCAATTTTAAATTTTTAATTTTAAATCAATTTCTAATTTCTAAATTTTAATTCTAAAATTCATTCGAAATTCAAAATTCATAATTCAAAATTCCAAAGCTATTTCCGCATGGAAATAGCTTTAACTGGACATACCTGGGCGCAGACTCCGCAACCTTTGCAATATTCCTGATCAATTTCAGCCAATTTTTTCTTATTGCCATCCGCTCTTTCGATAAGTTCAATGACCGCTTCCGGACAATGAGCTACGCAGGTGCCACAGCCAATACACTTGGAAGCATCGACTTCCGGTTTCATTACTTTCCAATCCCCCGTCTTGGGAGCATTTTTTGGATCATGTTTTATTATTGCACCTTTTTCCATAAGCAAACGAATTACAAATTTATTACGAATTTACAAATGTACAAAAAATTATAAATTAGTATATTGGTACAAAATTAGTAATTAGTAAAGATATCTATATTTCATCATATCCTGCTTGCATGGCTTGGATGGTTTTTTCTGTAAGCTCTTTGCCAATTTTTGGCGTGAAAACTTCCCGAAAAATATGCATAGCGTTTTCCAACTTAATAATTTCTGTCACTTTGATCAGTTTTCCCATTAAAACCATGTTCGGGTTAGGATTGCCGGCAATCCTAAAAGCCATGTCGTTGCCATCAATAGTATAAATTTTTCCCTCAAAATGCGGGATTTTTTTCCGGATTTCTTCAGGACTTCTTTTTGAATTTACGATCAGCGATTCATGGCGGTCCAGATTCTTGACCACATCCTGGCAGTCTATGACTGTTTCATCCAAAACCACCACCGCATCCGGATCAACAATCGGCTCCTGCGTGTGGATCGGTTCTTCAGAAACGCGCAGAAACATTTTGGTCGGTGCACCCGATCTTTCCGGACCGAAAAACGGGAAAGCTTTGACATATTTCCCTTCCAAAACGGCCGCATGAGCAATGAGTTCGGAAGCCGTCTTGGCTCCCTGTCCGCCCCGCGCAAAAAAAATGATTTCAAACATGTCTTTGTTGAATTTCATGCTGTTTTTTAAAACCTCAAGAAACCAGCAGTAAAAAATTTTGAATTTTACTGCGGGATTCATCTTTAAATTATAGCATATTTTTAAAAATAAATATACAAAGCAAAAATCCCGAATAATCGAGATTTTTGTATACATCAATACTGGGAAGCTAAAAGCTAGCTTTGTAGTTTGGCGTCTAAAAGTCCTTTAACTTCATCGTACTTGATCAGTCCGCTCTTGGAATCATTGCCGATAAACAAAGTTGTTGTTTCGCTAATGCCAAAGCCTTGGCCTTCTTGCAAAGAAGCGGCCACAGCATCCTGATGTTTCTTGTCTTTGAGACACTGGCTGAAGTCAGCATATTTTAAACCAAGTGCGGAAGCATAACCGTTGAAAATAGCGCTTGGATCCTTAACTTTAGCCCAAGTTGCTTGAGAAGCATACAATTTTTCGGCAAAAGGAATGAATTTGCCCTGCTCATCGGCGCATTTGCTTGCCAAAGCGGCTGTTTGAGCGGCAGTTGAACTAGCAGCAAAATAGTTTTTGAAAACTAACTGAACTTTGCCGTCATAATCCTTGAGCATCGGCGCAATCACATTTTTATAATTTTGCGCATCAGTCGCGTTGGAAAAATCGGAAAAAGCCACAACTTTCACAATCGCATCATTAGATCCGATTTTTATATCATTATCATTTATAGTTGGAGTTGCAATGTATTTTCCAATCGGAAAACCGGCTTCGGCGCTTTTGATCGCATAAGATTCTCCCTGCTTGTCTAAAAACGGCTGGGCGTTTTGGAAAATCGGAGATTTTTCAAATTCTTTGGAAAAAATGAAAGCCGGAACAGTTTTGAGTGAAAATTGTTCAATCAATTTTTTGCCTTCGACTGAGTTGACATCGATCTTTTTGGTCAGCATTGTTGGAATAGCCTGCTTGAGTCCCAAAATCACTTCATCCGGAGCGCAAGCTTCTCCGCAAGATTCATCATTGACAACCTGAACCGTCACAATCGGGTCTGAAAAAGCCACCCAGGTCTTGCCGTTTGATGCAAAAACATCAGTCTTATCCAAAGCTCGCTGAGAAAATCCGCCGCCTTTGATCAATTGGATAACATCAACAAAAAGGCTTCCCACGAACAAACCTGACAAAAGAATCACGGCCGAAATCAGGTTTTTGATTTTTTTGTCTTTGGCTTGCTCTGAATCAACTTCAGCATCAACCGACTCATTTGATACCAAAGATTCTATTCTGGCTTTTTCCTCTTCGCTAAAGAATTCATCTGTCTTTTTTTCTTTGCTCATAATCTTTTATAGCTCTTAGCATTAACATTTTTAGAGATTTGCTTTTTGCCAAGATGCCAAAATATTGATTAATTATTTTAAAATTATTATTTACTGCTGTGGTTGCTCTTGCGGCTGAGATTGGATTTGACTATTTGCCGCTCTTTCCAATTTATTTTCCATTTCCTGAAAATTATATCCCTGCTTGCCATCAACTATCTTATAATCATTAAAACCGATGGTTATCCTCTTTACAGCCTCTGTTTTTATGGTAATGCCCAGCAGAATCCCCAGAATCAAGAATAGCGCCAATTCAAAAACAACTTCGCGTTTTTTCTTTTTCTCAATATCTTCAGGGCTTTCTTCCAAACTTTCTTCCGGCTCTAAAATCGGTTCTGCAATATTTTTTTCTGGTTCTTTATTCTCCACTTCCTCTTTGCTAACCATCTTTGAGCTGATTTTTTCTTTTAAGTCCAGAAATTTTTTATTAATTTTTTCAAACTTCTTTTTCACTTCAAAATTATTTTGTAATTTTTTTAAATTACTTTTGAAACTATCTTTTATCTCCATTGCTATTTTCTCCAGCTTTTGGAGTTTGCTACTCAAAGAATTGCTAGTCATAGAGCTTTATTTTAAAGGGTTTAATATACATTTAGGCTAGCACATTCCAAAAAACCCCACAACTTGCGGGTTTTTTGAATTATTGTCTAATATTGCTAGCAAATTTTCAAAATGCTTAAAAATTCGGATTTAAAAATTCATTCGAAATTCAAAATTCGAAATTCATCATTCTTTCCTTAATGCCTCCATTGGTGACAATTTAGACGCTTTCCAAGCCGGATAATAGCCAAAAATTATACCTGTTGCCATGGAAAATCCGACTCCCAGCAGAACGGAATTCAGCGTCAATGAAAGCTGCAAATTAAAGCCTAGCAGTCCAAAAATATATGAAAATGAAACATTTAAAATGAAACCAAGCACTATCCCGACAATGCCACCAAGAGATGTCAGGATGATGGCTTCAAAAAGAAACTGCCTTAAAATATCCTTTGCTTTGGCGCCAACTGCCTTGCGCAGCCCGATTTCAAAAGTCCTTTCGACCACTGCCACATACATAATATTCATAATTCCCACGCCGCCGACAACCAATGAAATCGAGGTAAGAGCCAAAAGCAGGATCGTAATGACATTGAAAACATCATCTATGATTTCCTGCGCTTCCTGCATTGTCATAACCGAAAAATCCTCCTGCTCCGCCTTCGGAGTCCTGTGCAACCTTTTCAGAAGATCGGTAATATCAGCCGCAGTCATATCAATTTTGTTGACATCTTTAACTTTTACTGAAATGTACCTGACATAATCGATTCCGAGAATTTTTTTCTCCAAAGTCTTAACCGGCAAATAAATAAGTTCGTCATAATTAAAAAATGAAACTGTCCCTCTTTTTTCCAAAAGGCCGATAACTTTGAAATTCATGCCCTTGATTTTTATATTTTTTCCGACAGGATTTTCATTTTTAAAAAGAGTGTCTTTTATGTCTTGGCCTATCACGACGACTTGCGCCAGGCTTTTGTCATCGCTTTCGGTATAGAACGTTCCTTCTGAAACTTTTATGCCGGTATCAATCAGAGGATATTCCGCGCCATTGCCAAAAAGCATGGCTCTTTTATTCTCACCTTTGTAAGAAACAATTTCCTGCCCCATTGCTCCGGCCGCATAGCCAGAGACATTTGGAAGTTTTTTTATTTCTTCTCCGTCTGAAGTTTTGAGCGTCGTAATTTGGATTCCCTGCGCCTGGCCCATTGCGTTTTCAGATGACGTATGAGATGTTGCCGGAACCTTCGTTTCAATCTGGATTAAATCATTACCATAGCTGTCAAACTGCCCCATTATATATTTTTTTACTCCCTCCCCGCTTGAGTTGACCACGATAACTGACATAATTCCGATCACAATCCCGACCAATGTCAAAACAGTCCGACCCTTGTTGTTCCGGATATTTCGTAATGCGAGTCTTATTGAAAGTATGAGCCGTCTGAACATATGTTGTATAAAATATGGAAGTATTATGTATTAAGTAGAATGTATTATGTATAAATGCATTTTTTTATTTTATATCCCATACTTGATACTTACTACATGATACATGATACTATTCATATCTCAGTGCTTCCATTGGGCTAATTCGCGAAGCTTTACGGGCAGGATAAATGCCGAAAACAATTCCGATCAAAACCGAAATAGATGTTCCGACAATTATCGAGCTTATTGATATTATGAATTTCCAGGAATAACCCAAATAGTTGATTATGATTGAAGCTAAAAACGAAATTAGGATCCCAACTATTATGCCTATTATTCCCCCTACCAGCGTAACAAAAACAGACTCAACCAAAAATTGAACTATGATATGTCTGGTTCTGGCACCGACCGCTTTTCGCAGGCCGACTTCGCGGATCCGCTGGTTCACCGAAATAAGCATGATATTCATAATTCCGATTCCCCCAACCAGAAGTGAGATCCCGGCGATGCCGGCTAGAAAATATTTCAAAACATTGGTGATTTTATTTATCATTTCCAGCGCTTGCGCCGTATTTCTGACGGAAAAATCATCGTCGGCGGAATTTTTAATGTTATGCTTCATCCTGATCGTATATTTTATGTCCGCCGCCGCTCGGTCCATATTTTCAAAAGAATCTATTTTTACGCGGGCAAAATTGAGATAATTTATTCCCAGCATTATTTTCTGCGCGGTCTGGAGAGGAACATAGATCATTTCATCAACATTGGAAAATCCCGAAGATCCCTTTTTTTCAAAAATTCCAATCACGACAAAATTGGTGTCTTTCAAGGAAAAAACTTTTCCGATCGGATCATCGCTGCCAAAAAGATCCGTGGCTTTTTTAGACCCGAGAACTGCTACCCTAGCCAATCCATTATCTTCTTCGCTGGTAAAAAATCTTCCGCTTTGCAATTTATTATTTTCAACATCAATAAAGCCGGCCGAAACTCCCTGAAAATTGCTTTGGGAAGAAGTGCTTTTATATTCAGCTGTCGCCACTCCACTGACATATCCCGAAGCCGCAATGGCATTCGGCACATTTTTTTTGATCATTATCGCATCCAAGTCTGAAGTTTTGAGCGTTGTCGTCACGATTCCCATCACGGACGCCGGCGGACCTTCTTCGTCTGAAGCTCCCGGCAGAATTCCAACCAGATTCGTTCCCATTCCATTGACTTGGTCGACAATAAGCTGCTGCGCGCTGGCACCGATGGCCATGACAATAATTACCGAGGCAATGCCGATGATAATTCCAAGGATTGTTAAAAACGAGCGGAATTTCGCCGCCATCAGGTTTTTGTATGAAATTTTTATAGGAGAACTTAGTTTCACAAATTTTAAATTCTAAATTATAAATTTTAATTGAAATCTAAATGATTAAATTTTAAAATTAAATCATTTATAAATTAATAATTGATTTAAAATTTAAAACTTAAAATTTAAAATTATTTCAAGAGCGTTCCTTCTCCATCCGCGATTAGTCTTTTTTCAACTTTCACGTCAGCAATAATTTTTCCATCTCTGATTTGTAAGATTCTTTTGGCATGCTGGGCGGTGTAGGTTTCATGTGTCACCAAAATGATCGTATGGCCATGATTATTGAGATCCTGCAAAATTTTCATGACAGCTAATCCGGATTTCGAATCCAGATTTCCGGTCGGTTCATCGGCAAAAATTATTTCCGGCTCATTCACCAAGGCCCGTGCAATGGCTACGCGTTGTTTTTCAC
>CAZFCX010000017.1:0-15894 GCA_964517825.1 uncultured Bdellovibrionales bacterium | reverse complement strand
CTGAAGACACATCACTAACAGAACAGCTTGAAGCCGTATGCGTATCCGCCTGCGCGTTTCCCCATGCCAAAAACCCGCTGAGGAAAACTACGCAGAAAATTGTTTGTTTTATTATTCTTTTCATTTTTACTTTATTTACCCTGTTAAATCCAGCGAAGCTGGTGCGAAGCAATTTAACAGGGTGAACTTTAAAAACTTTACAAACTTTTAACTAACCTCTAGTCCTGTCGGGCTGGCGGGTGCGGTTGTATCCGCCGCTCCATCACAAGTTGTCGGATAATTCACGCAATCAGTTCTTCTGACATCTGGATAGGTTGCTGGGGTGTATGCCACATTCCATTGCGCTCCATCCCAAGTATAGAGAGTGCCGGAAATGGTTTGCCTGCTTGGATAAGTGTTGATATCGCCGACATAGTTCGTCAGACTAGAACACGATTGATCAGTTGCCCAATAGCCAACACCGGCTTTAGAAGCAGATGCGGGACGATTGGCAAGTGTGCCGCAACCAATTCCTGATGTGCCATCAAATGAAAGATCATAATCATAGTAATCGCGATCGAGTTGGATAGTTTTTGTGCCTGACCGCACGCTGGCAGAAATCAAACTGCTATTATATCCATTGATATTTGCCCAGAAATAAGCAGGCAGGTTTGTTTGAGCATAAGCAGCTCCAACTGTCCACATCGTGGAATCAGGACCGCGCCCGATTTGATCCCGACAAGGATAGCCATCGGTGACTTTATACAAATCTCCGGCAGTCCATCCACTGGTTATTGGCGTGTGAGTTATAGTTGTTTCAGTGTTGGCGTAAATATACGCGCTCTGTTCGGTTGTTTCGTTATAAACTGTTGCATACCAATAAACTGCATACTCATCGTTAGCAGCAAAATAGTTGTGAGTTCCGCCTTGAAGTCCTTCGGAACAAGTCAGAGAAGTACTAGTATTTGATGTAGTGCGGCACCAGCTGTTATCTGTTATATTTCGCAACAAAAGTCCGGTGGGTCGACTACTGGTTGAAAAAGATTTTGTTGAATCCGTAACAGTCGTTGAGCTTTGTGATCCGGTATTTGAGCCTGTATATAGTGTTGATGCTAATGAATCAGCCGTCCAAGACTTTGCCGAGTCAAAAAGAGATGTGGACGTGCTGCCTGTTTTTGCTGTTCCGGAACCGCTATCTCCATAAACGGAAGCGGAAATCGCCGTGTTTCCATCCCATGTAGACGCACCATTACAAAGTCCCGCATCATTAGTAAAATCAGGGGTAGCGTTATATGAATTATTTGAAGTCAAACCATTTGCTGACCTAACATTATCCAAAAATAGCGTTGAAGATGCAACCCCTAAATTAGCGTAGTTATAAAATATATTGCCTGTACCACCCCTAAAAAATACAAGCTGAGACGGATTGCCTGTAATGTAATTTCCATAAATCTCCCACTCTTTTGTAGCGCGATGCGCTGGACCCTGTATAGAATGCGTCATCATGTCTGTGTCCGGCATATTTACTGTATTATATCTAAGCACATAATGGCCGGCATAATTAGCATCAGTAATAACACTAACCGGGGTGCCACGATCCATAATATTGTCTTCAAAATAAACATTCTCCTTTTCCCCCAGAGCACTTGGAAGCGCCCAAAATCCATTATCGGTATTTCCAGTTAAGTTATACGACCTACCGGCCACAAATGCCTTACAATGCATTAACGTATTATTATCAACCACTCCTGTCGGAATTCTGTATGCTGCCAAATTGGACGCATCCGCAGCTACGCAAAATTCCCAACTTGCTTGGGTTTCGTAGTCATATATGTCTTCCAAATAATTGTGATCTATTCTCCAATTTTGACCTTGAGCATATATCATTTTTGCTGGAGAACCATTATTTGAAGAGCCGCTATTTAAAAATCTAAAGCCGGAAATCCTAGTGTTGTCAGATTTAAAATTCACAAACGTATTTAAAGCCGATCCGGTACCCGTGATTACCGTTCCTGAAATTGACGATCCGGCACCGATTAATTTTATTGTTTTTGCTTCTGGTATTGAAACACCGCCAGTCCAGCTGTATGATCCAGCCGCAATGTTGATAGTGTCACCGCTGGTTGCGCCATTTATGCAGGCTTGGACTTCAGCTTGAGTTGGGCACGAGTCGGTGGTGCAATACCATGTCGGGCTTGATCCGGTGCACGCGGCCTGCACATTTTGGCAAACCAAAAAACCGCTGAGGAAAATTAGGGAGAAAATTATTTTTTTAAAATGTCTTTTCATTTTGTTACTGAACGTGTTACTTCACCCAGTTAAATCCTGCTGCGCAGGAATTTCGCAAGGCGAAATTATTTAACAGGGTGAACAAAACAGTTATATAAACTTCAACTTTTCACTTTGAACGTTTAACTAACCGCTAGTCCGCTTGGTGCAGCTGGTGCGACAATATCAGATTCGCCACTAATACAAGATAAACCCTCATATCTCCTTTGTGCTGGTATTTTAGAATATCTAAGATCAGCTGTGATTCCATTAGGATTTACTGGCGGCCAGGTCGATTCTTCACACCACCAAGATGGTTTTGACGAATAATACAAAGAGTCAGGCAAATCATCGCCGGTTGTTCCTTGGCATCCTTCGGACTCACTTGAACAAGATCGCACGGCATTGTTATAATAATCATAATTTCTATGTCTTAATACAGTGTTTTGCACATTCACATCTTGTCCGGCAGCTGCGAGATCATTATTAATTCCCACCACTAAGGCGGTAACATTAGCCGCTGAAAGAGATGTTGTTCCTGGAATAAATACTCCGGAAGAGTTCATGGCTGTCGCATATCCTGATCGCCAGTGATTTGAAGCCACTGTAGGCAAAGCTGCGTAGGCTAAATCAGCCGTATCATAACCCGTAATGTTTCCCGTGGCAGATACAACATCATAAACTCCATCTGTACCTAAATCAAAAGCAAAAGCTCCGTATTTATTCTGCGGAACAGAATCGCCTGCTAAAGTTATAACTTCTGAATCTTTCCAATATAAAGTTGAACTGATGATATAATAAGATGCTGATGCGCTAACTTTTGTTGGATCAGAAACGTAAATCACCGGTTTTGTCCATGGACCATGCGGAGGCATTTCACCGTGAGTGCCATCACCATCATAATGACTCCAGTTACCCATCCATGGATATCCGAGCCTATAAATAATTGGCGTGTTATAACTGCCGCCATCACCATAATCATAGGTATACGCGATAGGCGTCCAAGATGGATCTCCAAGAACATTGCCAATCACATTGAAGAAACGACAATATTTATTAAGATCAACCATTCTTCTGTTTTGTGTCATCCCAGGGATAGTACTTATTCCATCAAATTTATTTCTGAATAATGTTACGTTAGAACAAGAACCATGATATCCATCACATTGGAATTGTTGACCGACATTGCCCTCAAACAGTGAAAACATGGTGTGCGGCCAATGGGAAGCCTGAAAAGCCATAACTTGATTAACTGTCCAGATGTCAGTATGATTACCGGCGACATAATTGTAGGCAACCACATTGGCAGTATCTTGTTTGCCCATAACACCGTTATACGGCCCTTCAATTACATTATTTTCAACCAAGTTATAACTTGATGTAATGTTTAATGCGATGGAATATCCTTCGTTATGTGTCACGTTTCCATGGATATAGCAACCAGAAACAGTATTTCTGAAAGATCTAAAAATATCGATAGCAAAATTGCCATAATCTTCTATTTCAACATTTTTCACCCAAGAATTCATAGTCCCATATAATTGAATAGCTGCAGCAGTGTCTATCTGGTGTTTAATTTTCAAATCTTCTATGCCGACATTAAAACCATTGGCAGACGAAGTAGTTAGCGTACTAGCATACATTCCCGCATCACCTTCCAATGTCATCAGTAGCGAAGGATAAAACGATACCGTGTTTGTTCCGGAATCAACATTGGTAACAATCACCATCTGGTTCACGACATTATTGGTGTTGCTTACTGTGTGCGGACTCCAAACATAATCTTCCACTGATTCATTACCGTTATGAGACATCTCGTCTATATCGACAAACATATTGTTGGTAATTCCGGAAACACTGTCTAAAACTACTGACGTTGATCCTTTTATCGCGCCAGAAATTATTTTTCTTCTGTAATCATAACCATGCCAGGAATACCAATATCTTGGAGTATCGGCTCCCAATCTTATTGGAATATCTGTGACTCCGGAAAAATCAAGGATAGTCAATGAGCGCCCAGCACCCCTGAGAACAACATCATTTCTCGTAATATTGACTCTGCTGCTTATTGTGTATGTTCCAGCCGGAATTCTGACCACTTCATTTGTGCCGGCAGAAGCTATGGCAGCTGAAATAGTGGTTGCAGTAACATCACCGCCATACAAAGTATTGCAAGCTGCCGTGGTGCAATTTGTTTCTCTCTCAGGTATGCCGCCTGGCACGCCCGCATATGACCAATCTGCCTTGCGGCTATCCGGAATAGATAAATCCGCAGCTAAAATATTTCCCCACACCAAAAACCCACTGAGAAAAATTGAAAAGAATAATAACTTTTTTAATTTTGAAAATTGAGTCATTGGAAATTGTTTAAAAATTAAAAATTGATAATTAAAAATTAATTTACAGAGAGTCCACTCGGTGCTGCCGGTGCAACAACATCACTCGCTTCAGTTCGCAGCGGATGCGGATAGGTGTAGGGCGTGTAATATGAAGTCCACGTGTCTGTTGTTGTGCATTTGTATAATGTTCCGGAAATAGGAGTTTCAGGATCTTTGCCAACCATACCGGTCAAATCCGAACAGGATTGATCAGTTGCCCAATAACCGACTCCGGTTGTGCATGTGGCAGGACGATTTGCAAGAGTTCCGCAACCGACACCTTTAGTACATGATCCTGATGGATTAGCCGGACAATCTGTTGAAGTGGTAGATGTAGTAGTATAGTAATCCCTATCCATAATAATAGTATCACCATCACCATTATGAAGATAAGGAATACTATTTCCAGTGCTGCGTCTATTCATAAATAAATATGCAGGAGAAAGAGTAGGAGTTGATCCGGGAGTTTCTGTAAGAACAGTCCATGCAACGGTATCCTGCCCTGTTCCAACCTGATCTCTACATCTATATCCTGTCGCATCAGAATTACCATCTATATCAGATGTCCCATCACAATAACCGACTCTAGTGCATGAACCTGCGCATTCCCCATGCGCCCTATTATCGTCAAAAACTATATCATAAGGATAGTCATCAGAAAATTTGTTATATGCTATAATACCAGTTCCGCTTCTAGCCCATATTCCGACAACCCAACTACCGGATTCTGTTATATTAAAATTATTTCCATAAAATTCCCAGTTTTTTGATCCACGGTTATTATCGGATTGAAGCCCGTGAAGCATAAATTCAGTTTTGCCTGTTATGGTATTGTACCGTGCCACATAAATACCGCCATAACCAGAATCAATTACATTTCCACCAACTTTATAGAAAGTATTATCTTCAATATAAACGTAATGATCAGTCCCCAACAAGGGAGATTCTGCCCATCTCGCGCCTCTGTTTGCGAATCCTCCATTACTTCCCCAAACAACCAATCGGGCAGAAACAAAATCATTATTGTCAACAACGCCTTCTGCCAATGTCCCATCAGAAGCAAGGCTGTTAAATGTAATGGTTTCAGCACCGTTATTGGTAAATTGGCAATGGTCTATACGCCAACCAGTTCCCATGACGGTTATAATGCTGTTCCCAGAAGCCACAAAACCAATTCCTGTGATTCTGTGCGCGCCTGTCATTGTGATTCCACCGCCGGAGTTCACGGTGATAGCTGTGTTAGAATATCCCGCACCTTGAATTGTAAGTAGTTTTGATGCTGACAAAGTAATGACCGTCGTCCATGTGCATTCGCCAGCAGGAATAGAAACCGTGTCTCCCGTTTCAGAATCAGAAATAGCTGAAGACACATCACTAACAGAACAGCTTGAAGCCGTATGCGTATCTGCCCAAGCATTTCCCCACAGCAAAAAACCGCTGAGGTAAAATAGGCAGAAAATTGTTTGTTTAAATATTCTTTTCATTTTTAGTATATCAATTTGTATTGATTTATATTAAGTCACCGCAAGTCCTGTCGGGCTGGCAGGCGAAGTTGTATCTGAAGCGCCTCGTAATGGATGCGGATAAGTGTACGGCGTGTAATATTCCGTCCATGTGTCAGTCGCTGTGCATTTATATAATGTTCCAGAAATTGGAGTTGCAGGATTTACACCGACCATCCCTGTCAGATCCGTGCATGATTGATTTGTTGCCCAATAACCAACTCCGGTTGTGCAAGTGTCTGGACGATTTGCAAGAGTTCCGCAACCAACTCCAGAAGTTCCATTGAAAGTGGTTGTGTAATTATAAAAATCTCTATCGGCTACAATATAATACTGCTCAGCAGTAGCAGGATTATGCAGAGCAAAGTGCAAAAGACTACCATGAGGAACATTCTGATTCAACCATTCATAAGCAGGTTTTAGCGGCTGAGTTGACGGATGGCCGGAAATAATAGCTGGGCCTCCGACTAGTGGCCCTGTATAATTAAGATCTATATCAACATAATCAGCACCATAGCCAAGGACGGCATGCGTATTTGCAAAACCGCTACCACAGCCACTGGTTCCGCCAGATAAAACCATGACTTTTGTATCACTAGCGGTCAAATCATGTCCTGTCGCTGTCATTCTAACTTTTCCAGAACCATTATCAGCACAAGCTGTCACATTGAACACTTGCCATAGAGAATCATCATTAACTCTACCTATCTGATCACGGCAGGGATAACCTGGAGCATCGGGCAACCCAGCATTTCCATCCCAAGGAGAATTTCCGTCACAAAGACCCGTGTAGTCTTTACTGCCACTTACTCTTTCCGCGTCTAGCAAAAAATTATTTGAAGAAGGTTGATTTCCATCTACTCTATTATAAAAAAAGACTCCGGTTCCGGCTCTGGCGCGAAATTGTGTATAGGATGATGTACTAGTTCTGTTGTAATCATTGCCATAAACCTCCCAATAACGACCTGCTCTATTTGATCCCTGAACTCCATGCACCAAAGTATTTAATGCATCATCCACGTCATTATATCTAAAAACATATTCCCCGCCGTAATTTGAATCAATCGGATTTCCTGAACGCTTATAGATAGTATTGTCTTCCACGTATACGGACTTGCCGTCCTTGTCTATTCCCCAGGCAAATGGACGCGCCCATGTTATATTGGCGTATCCTAAATATGGAGCCGATGCTCCGCGCCCTACTGGAACTATTTTCGCATCCTTAATTATATTATTATCAACTACACCATAAGGAACAGAACCTCCGCCACTACCTAACCCCTGGAAAGAAACAAACGAGCCGTTGCCACGATTTATATCCCAATATTCAGTCCAATCAAAAATATTATGGTCTATTCTCCAATCAACTGCGCCATAAATCAAAATAAAGGCAACTACCGTAGAAGAATAAAAACCAAAATTTGAAATTCTCGTGCCGGTGTTATCACCTGTACCATTTCCTACTCTCAGAGCATTTTCTGCTCCAAGAGTAATTATCGTCTGGTCTGAGCCAGCGCCCTTGAGCCAAATGGTTTTATTTGAAGGAATTGTAATTTGGCTGTCCCATGTGCCTGTTCCCGCGCCTACGTTAATCGTATCACCTGAAGTAGCATTGGTTATGCAATCATTAATTTCTGCCGACGTGCTGTCAGCCGAACAGGTCCATGTCGGACTCTCTCCAGTGCACGCTGCTTGTGCATTTTGACAAATCAAAAAACCGCCACATACGACTAAACAAAACAGTAGCTGTTTTTGTAGCTGTTTCATGTTTCAATTATAACACAAAATGGCCAAAACAAAATTCTCCACCTGTTAATATCAACAGCCTTGCGGATCAATGCATGAGAAAAAAGTTGATTATTTTTTCAAAATTATGCGGCCGCCTTTAAAATGAAAATACCAAGATGGTGCTGCACAATAATCCTTGCAACTTCAAAACTGTCCAATCCGAGTTTTTTCCTATCAGATTCAAAAAACTCATCCCAGCCCAGGTCTTCAATTTTGATTTCTTTTTCCATATAATTTTTAGAAGCTTTCATAGAAGCTTCTATAGAGGCCTCTATTTTATTCTACCCCCGTTTGGACAAAAAACAGGCTTGATATTTTTCCAGAATGAAAGAAAAAAGAATGGCTGACGAACTAAATATTGCAAGCAATAAGTTTTATATAACAATTAACTTGTTTAAATATATGCAAAACTGCGAAAAAGAAACCTGCAGCTGCGGATGCGGTTGCGGAGAAGGAAAAAAATGTACCTGTGGTCCTGAGTGCGAATGCGGCTGCAACAAATAAGCCAAACAAAAAACTGTCGAGCAATCGGCAGTTTTTTGTTATGCACAAGCTATATCAACATACATTCATTCTGTCTTTCTCCCTCCCGAGGCGGGCAAGACAGAATATTGGAATGTTGTATTTAAATTTTCCGTAGAGGCTTATATAGAAGCTTCTATTTTTATTGTTACTTCTTTTCAACAACCTGCCTTCTAAAAAAACAAACCAACACAACTGCCATATTTGCCACAAAAAGCATTGCAAGATAAGAAACTGTCAAAAAATTATATTCAGCATTTGCAAATAAAGCCAACAAATCAACAATTACTATAATAACCCAGGAAGAGAGCGTTTCACTCCAAGGATCATTAAAAGATTTTCTAATAGTAGGAATATATCCCGCCCCATCGATTGCAGAAATCATCAGTACTGCAATCAAAGGATTATCCAACTGCCACCAAATTATAATAGCCAATAATGCCAAGGTAAGAATAATTTTATCGCTCAATGTTATATCTTTTGTTCCATATTTAAATGAAAGCAGAAATATAGACGACACAACAACAGCTCCAACAATCAAACTGATGCTTCCAAATTTTCCTCCGCCATACAACAAGGCAACAGCGGCCGTTCCTTGAGTAATTGCCCAAATTAACCAAGTGTAGAGATGAGGCTTGGTTTTCTTCTTAAAAATATCCCTGAAATATGGGATACAGCCAAAGACATAAAGCACCGAGGCAAAAATCGCAATAATAAATTTTAAATCTATAAATTCTGGCATTTGATACTAGGTTAACTTTTACTTATTAGTTTTAAAACTATTCTGATATTCTTGAGAATACCGGAATAGTCTATTGTTGTAATCAAGGTGTTTTTTAAAATTCATTTAGAGGTCTCTATTAAAATAATTTTTCCATAATATATTCATCTATAAATTTTCCATCTATTTTCATTTCTTTGTGTAAAGTTCCTACAATCTGAAAACCCAAAGATTCATACAGTTTGATGGCTGGAAGTTGTTTAGTGCTGACATTGAGATTAATTTTTTCAATTTTGCCAGTTGTCTTGAGTTCATTGAGAATCGACCGCATAATTTGTTGACTAATTCCCTTTACGCGATATTCTTTTTTGACATACACGCCCCAAATATACGCAATGTGAGAAACTTTTTCTCCTTCTTCTTAATAGGCAGCAACCATGCCGCAAATATTTTCTCCTTCAGCAGCAGCATAGATATAGTTTGTTGGTTTTTCTAGTGTTTTTCTCCATTCTTCATCTGACTTTCCAACCTTTTCTTCAAAAGATGATCCGAAAGCTTCACTGTCATTTTTGAGCGCATCTAATCTTATTTCCTTAAATTTTTCCCAATCACCTGGAGTCAATTTATATATTTTCATAATATTATTATTTAACATTAGAAGCTTCTATAAAGGCCTCTAAATTTTTAAAACCCTACGCCCTGTTTTTGCTTCTTTTTTAATATTGGCATATCTTTAAAGTAAAATTTGTTATTTTTTATTTATAAATCTAAAATATAATTTTCCAAAAATGTTTCAATCGCATCCACTGTTGCCTTTTTCAATTTCGGATTGCTTTCCGCCACCCACTTGGCAAAATTATATAACTCTTGATTATCCACTTTGATCCATTTTTTATTTTTATACAAAAAGAAAAACAGCGTTGCCATAGCCAATCTCTTGTTTCCATTTTGAAAAGGATGATTTTTAATCATCAAATAAAAAAGAATGGAGGCTTTTTTGATTAGCCCTGGATAAAACTGTTTGCCACCAAAAGTTTGATATGGCTGATCAATGCATCTTTCCAATGCGTTAGAATAACGCGTGCTGAAATCCGGGATTGGTTCTGACCAGTTCATGGTTTCCCGTGCTAAGCGATGAGCCACATATTCAACATCTAAAATTGTAACTCGATTGATGCGCATATTATTCTTTGCCTAATAACTTTAAAGTCTCACCATATTCTTTGACGGTTTTTTCCACAGCCTTTTTAATAATATCTTTCTTTTCTTCTGTTAAAGGTTGTTTCTTTCCGTGAACGATTTCATCAACAATATCCATGGAAATGATATAGTTCCGCCCAATCTTTTCAGCCGGAATTTGGCCTTTTTTGATACGATTAAAAACCGCCACTCGGCTAATTTTGAGCATTTTGGCTAATTCAAGAACGGAAATATGAGATTTTTTGGCCTTATTTTCCATAAAGTCTTTGTTAACTTAATAATATTATAAGGTTAACATATGCTAACCTTGTTGTCAAATAGGGTTAACGCGCCAATGTGCTGATAAAATTACTGTTCATAAATTCATATTTTTTATTATATCACAAAAAACACCCTTTCGAGTGTTTAGAAATAAAAGCTTATATTGGTAAATTTTTAAAAATCCTTACGCCCTGCTTCGTGAAGTTCCTTCTTCGCGTTTTTGATAAATTTTCCAAACTGGCGATCTTTTTCTTTTTTCTCAAATTCCGTCATTTCACAGTGTTCAGTTTCTTTTTTAAGACTGATGTAATTGGCATAACGGCTTTGATCCAGCTGGCCCGATTCCACAGCTTCCAGAACTTTGCAGCCCGGTTCGTGCATATGCGTGCAATCAACAAATTTGCAATTTTTGGCAAGCTCAATTATTTCGTCAAACAAATTATCCACGCCGGCTCCGACATCCGTCATCCCCACTTCCCGCACTCCGGGGTTATCAATCACGATTCCTCCATCGGTTAAAAAATATATTTCCCGACCAGTGGTTGTGTGTCGGCCACGACCGGAAGCTGCGCCAATGTCTTTGGTTTTTATAATTTCTTCTCCCAAAAGTTTATTAATAAGCGACGATTTCCCCACGCCCGACGAACCCAGAAAACAATAGGTTTTTCCTTTGACGATATATTTTTTTAATTCTGCCAAGCCTGCATTGGTCAAAACGCTGGTAGCAATGACATCGGCATCCGCCAGCCGGTTTTTTATTTCACTGATTTTTGTTTTCAATTCTTCCTTGGAAATCAAATCTGTTTTATTCAAAATGGCAGCCGGTTTGATGCCGCCGTCAGTGGCGATCGCAAAATATCTTTCAATGCGATTCAAATTGTAATCCCGATCAACCGATTCAATGACAAACGCCACATCAATGTTGGCCGCGATGATTTGGATTTCACTTTTTTCGCCAATCCTATTTTTGTCACCATATTTTCTTTTCATCACCGTTTTTCTCGGCAAGATGCTTTTGATCACAGCTTGCTCTTTGTCGGCTTCGGTAATGACCACCCAATCACCAACCGCCGGAAAGTCTTCCCGCGACTCGGCAGCAAACATTTGCTTGCCGGTCACTTTGGCCAGATATTCACCGTTGGCATTTTTTATTTTATACGCACCTTTATGCTGCGCGATAATCCTTGCCACCTCAAAACTGTCTAATCCAAGTTTCTTTCGATTAGCCGCAAAAAATTCATCCCAGCCTAAGTCTTCAATTTTATTCATTTTATCTTTCATAAGATATTATTATAATAGCACGAAATGCCTTTTCTGCTATATCTTTTTGACTTCTATTGTTTTGTACAAAAATTGGATTATAATAAAAAACATAATCAAATAAAAACAAAAAAATGAGCATAAATTCAAAAATCGCCAAAATTCCGTTTCTTGTTCTCTATCTGATCCTGGCTACCCTTACTGCGTACAATTGGTTTAGGGTTGTTTTATTCCAGAAAGATTTTGAAATTTTTCGCACTGAACAACCGTGGGATTATTATTTATCCAATTTTTTCGTGAGCAATTTCGGCATCACCCACCAGCAATATTTTCTTTTCGCTTTTCCAGTGATCCTTCTGCTTTTATACGCTATCCCTAAAATTGTTGGGAAAATAATGGATCTCGACACGAAATCAAACGTCAAAGGAGACAATCATGTTGCCATAGTCATCATTCTTCTCACCGCTCCTGTCGCTTTAGGAATTCATAAGTTTATCGGTCCAGGCTGGAAAAATCACCTTATTCCGGGAGTCATTCTTGTAGCTTTATTCTCAATCTGGTCTTGGATAGATGAGAAAAAATACAAATCGCAGAATATCCAATAAAAAAATTTCAAATAAATAAACACAACAAAAAAACCGCTTTCAGGCGGTTTTATTTTTTGATAAAAAATTATTGCATCGGCTGACGTTCAGGCATTTGATTGCCGCTTTGAGACGGTTGCGACAAGCTGCGTTCCATGTTTTGCGCCATATTGCGCATAAGTCCCAAAACCGCATTTATTTGCAGCGTGGATTTGAAATCACTCCAATCTTTTTCAATCCCCATTCGTTCCATTTTATTGGTCATAGCCGCTATTTTCATTTCCACTTCGGTTGCTTCCTGAGAGCCGACTGTCAATGCTTTCAAGTCTCCCGGGATCATAAATGAGCTGGAAACCGCGCTGAGAACGACCGTATTTTTCTGAAAATCACTCAGCCTGCCATTCAGCTCTGACATTTTTCCATCAGTAATTTTCTTTTCCGATTGGCAATGTTCGCTGTCTTTTTTATAATTCGTTGCTTGCTGGGAAATTTTGCTGACCTGTGAATAAAAAACTCCGGCAATTACGAACGCCGCAACAGTTATAATTGTGATAATGATTGAATAAATTTTCATATTTTTGTTTTAAGTTTTTATTGCCCCCAATATACCACAAATTTTATACAAAATAAACTTGATTTAGAGAAATTTTCCGTATTTGGCTGGCTCATAATAGCAATGCGGATTTAGATATTCGTTCGGATCAAGACAGCATTCCATGTCCAAATGTTTTTTCTTGTTCTTGTCGCTTTTCTCAGGCTTGTCATTTTTTTTGGCACAAACCATTCTGCCCAAAGAATCTTTTTTATACCAAACTGGCATTGGCGCATTTATTTTTTGCCTGATTATTGCTTGCGGTCTTTTAATTTCTATAATATTGAAAGTTGAAGCCGCCACAAAAAACTCGGGGAAATTTTGCAGCATATCATTCCTGGTTTGAATTATCATTTCTTCGTCTTCCCCGATAGGAGCAATATTGAAAATATAATCTTCGCTGGTCAAGGTAAAAAAGTAGACTGGATTGTGGCAGTCATCATCGGGACCGACATAAATCTGTTCGGCTGAATATTTTTCATTTTCTATGATATGGCCCTCGATTTGTTTGCAAGAATCCTGATTTTCCAATTCTTCGCTTTTAATGGTCGGAAATTCATCCGAATTGAAAAGTTCTTTGGTTTTTTTCAAATTATAAACCACTACGTCGAAACCGGCGTACAAACCCCCTTCTTCTGAATTTTGTTTTCTGAATTGATAGCGATATTCCCACCTGTCTTTTGCGGTAGCCGTTTTTAAAAGCGGTTTTTTCCAGTTTTCCGGATATTTAATTTCAAATCCATACCATCGCGTTTGATAGAGCTTCCAGTTTGTTGTATCGATTTCCGGATCTTCTATTTTTTTTTCAACATCAACTACCTGCTCGACTGCCGCTTTTTCATCATTTAATCCGAAAATTCCGGCTACTTTTTGGTATAAAAATTGGTGATAGCTTATCAATAACAAAAAAACTATCAATCCGGCAAAAAAAAGCGCTACGATAAAAATATGTTCTATCGAAACTTTTCTACAAAAAACAAATTTTTTTAGAATCAACTTTTTGAGGAAAATCGCTTTTTTGTTCTTTTTCTTGTTCTTCTTTTTCTTTTTTTTCATAAGCAAACTGCTCTGGATTTTTAACCACATTTCTATTTTATCTTATTTTACTTTTTCAGTAAATGCGCCTTTTTTATCAATTATTCTTTCAAAAGCAAAGCCCAAACGGCCAATAAAATCGCTACCAATATCCATTGTGTTCCGGCCAGCCACAATTCCACGCCAAACAAAGAAACGACAGCCGCCAAAACAACAGCCAAGATCGACAGGCCAAAGGCAATTTTAGAAAACATTGCGTTTTTCATATTCCGCCTCCTTTCTTTTATGTTTTTAATTTTGTTATATACGAGTTTTTAGAAGTCAGCATTAAAGTCAAAATAATTTTTCTTTTCTTTACTTTATCACTTTTAGAGCAAAAAACAAGCAATGAAAAACCGCATTCGGGAATTTTCCTTCATGGGGTTTTATCTATTAATTTACTTTTCACTTATTATTATTGGCTTATATTTGGTGAATTTTGGGTTAATCGAGAGAATAATCTTCTCGTATGAGAGAGTACTACCATGCCTGATTTTCACCTTAATCAGCATACCTTCTTTTGGTCCGCCACTGTTCCCGCCGAAAATAAAATTTCCCAGGGAATAAGCTATGATCTTTTTTGTAGATTTCAACCGGCTGAATGACATGCGGAGATAGCCAATGAAGGCATTCGCGCTAATAAAGCTGCTTTTGTTATTAATAATTCTATTCTAATCAGCTGTTGGGCAATTCAGATTCAAACCAAACTTTGCCGCCATGGCCTTCAACGATCGATTTCACTATGTAAAGCCCCAGACCGGTTCCCTCTGCTTGGGTCATCAGGACATTGCTGGCTCTAAAAAACTTTTCAAAAATTCTTTTTTGCTGGTTCTGGGGAATTCCTAACCCAGAATCTTTTATGGAAAATGTTTCTGACTTTTCTCCTTTTTTATGCCCGAAGAATACTTTGCTGTTTTCAGGAGAATATTTTATGGCATTGCTAAGCAAGTTTTGGAATGCCTGTCTTATTTTGTCGCTGTCAATATCAAGTATTATTTTTTTAGGACAATCTTTATCACAAATTATTTTTATTCCTTTCTTTTCAGCAATAGCTTCCTGATCTTTGATAATTTCTCTCAGAAGAGCAGCCAGATCAGCTTTTTTTCTTACAATTTCAAAATTCTTGCCGGTTTCAATTCTGGAAACATTAAGCAAATCATTTATGAGAGTTATCATTCTTTCGTTGCCATTGTCAATTTCTTGAATAAATTCCTGTTGCTCTTTGGTCAGATTTTTTTGTTTATTTTCCAGCAGAAGTTCGCAAAACCATTTAATTCCTGTGAGCGGAGTTTTGAGCTGGTGAGAAGCCACGGAAACAAATTCTGATTTCATTCTGTCAACTTCTCTTTCTTTGGTGACATCGCGGAAAACGACCACGCAGCCTACCACTTTTCCATCTTTATTTTTAAGAGGCGCTGCGCTGTCAGCCACCGGCACTTTGCTTCCATCTTTTCTAATGAGCAAGGTGTGATTTGCCATTTCTTTTACTTCACCTGTTTTTATTGCCTCTTTTATAAATTCTTCATTTTCTTTTTCATCTTTTTCAAAAATAAATTTCAGGATTTTGTCATATATTTTTATTAAGGCAATGACACATTAGCTTCGTGGCACAGGAAGTCAACTCGGAGTTATCCACTCCAGCGGAGAACGGAGCACATAGCAAAAAACCGCCAGTTTGTGGCGGTAAAACGGAGCGGAGCGGTGGGCTAAAAATTTCCCAAAATATCTCCCTTGAATTGACTCATTTCCTAGCAAGCCAACGCAA
>CAZFCX010000016.1:6128-16027 GCA_964517825.1 uncultured Bdellovibrionales bacterium | reverse complement strand
AAAACAAAAATGCAAATAAAAAATAAACAGTTGAAAGAATTTCTTCTGGATTCCAATTTGTTGGAAAGCAGTGTGATTGAAGAAAATTTTACGGAAGCTGAAAGCACCAAGAAAAAACTGGGTGATTTACTGATGGAAAAAAAATTAATCAGTGAAATAGAACTTCGAAAACTGTATTCATACATCCTGGGCATTCCCTTTGTTAACTTGGAAAAAGAAATGATCGCGCCTGACATACTTCAGATTATTCCGGAACCAATTGCAAAAAAATACGGCATTGTGGCTTTTGAAAAAGAAGGAAAAAATCTAAAAGTGGCTATGAGAAATCCGGAAGACTTGCAAACCATCGATTTTATCCGGAAAAAAACAGGACTTAAAATTGTTCCTTGCCTTACGAGCGAGGAAAGTATCAAAGCGGCAATGAAGCAATATGAAAAAAGCCTCAAAGCCGAATTTGGAGACATAATTAATGCTGATTCAGAAGAAATTTCCGCTGATTCCGGCGAAGAAAATAATCTGGAAAAAATAGCTCAGGATCTGCCCATCATCAGGATTGTTGATACGCTGATAAAACATGCGATTTTGCAATCAGCCAGTGATATCCATATTGAACCAGATGAAAAAGAAGTCAGAGTCAGATATCGCATTGACGGCATTTTGCATGATGCTATGACATTGCCAAGACAGGTAAATGATGGACTGGTGGCCCGCATCAAAGTTTTATCTAATTTAAAATTGGACGAACATCGCTTGCCGCAAGATGGAAGATTTAAAATTGAAAAAGACGGATACAAAATTTCTTTTCGTGTCAGTCTGTTGCCGGTTTTCGAAGGGGAAAAAATAGTTATGCGTCTTTTGGATGAATCTTCAAAAGGCCTGACTCTGGAAAAAATGGGACTTATTGGCGATGCCTTGGAAATTGTGCATCGCGGGATCAAGCGTCCGAACGGCATGATTTTAGTGACCGGACCAACCGGCAGCGGAAAAACGACAACACTCTATACGGCGATGGATATTTTGAATACGCCGGATGTTAATATCAGCACAGTTGAAGATCCAGTGGAATATCGCATGATGCGGGTTAATCAGACGCAGATCAATCCAAAAATTGGCATGACATTTGCTTCCGCGCTTCGGGCGCTGCTGCGTCAAGATCCCGACATAATAATGGTAGGTGAAATACGCGACGGAGAAACGATGCAAATCGCAATTGAAGCGGCGATGACGGGACATCTTGTTTTGTCAACATTGCACACCAATAGCGCTGCTGCAACTTTGCCGCGCCTTTTGGATATGGGTGCGGAGGCTTTTCTTATCGCTTCCACAGTTAATGTGATTATCGGGCAAAGATTGGTCAGAAAATTGTGCAATGAATGCAAAGTCGCATATACCCTCAATGAAAAAGAAGTAAAAACTCTCAGTGAAATTTTTGATATGGACAAAATACTGGACATGCTTAAAAAAGCTCCGGAATTGAAAGGCATTGTCAATGAAAAAAGCAACTGGAAAAATATCAATTTTTATAAACCGAAAGGCTGCGATCAATGTTCTAATGAAGGTTATCATGGACGCGTGGGCATTTATGAAGTTTTGGAAATGAACGAAGAAATGGGCAAGCTAGTAACCTCCAACGCTTCATCGGATATTATTGAAGAAAAAGCACGGGCCAATGGAATGCGCATTATGGCTGAAGACGGTTTCATTAAAGCCGTGCAAGGAACAACTTCAATTGAAGAAGTTATGAGAGTAACAAAAGAATAGCTTTTAGGAATTAGCTTGTTATCTTTTTAGTAAATAATTTTTACGTCTGCGCAGTATTTTATAAAGCTAAGAAGCTAACGCCTAATAAGCTGATTTTATATGCCTAAGTATAGTTATATCGCCAAAGGTTACAATGGCGAAACAAAAACTGATGAAGTGGTAGCTAAAGATGAAAAAAGCTTGGCGCAACAACTACGCGGCGAAGGTTTTTTGGTAACCTCGATCAGTTTAATTGAAGAAGAGAAAGA
Source organism: uncultured Bdellovibrionales bacterium (assembly GCA_964517825.1). Taxonomy (GTDB): domain Bacteria; phylum Patescibacteriota; class Minisyncoccia; order Moranbacterales; family GWC2-37-73; genus JAKLIP01. Next base: position 14,018 of record CAZFCX010000016.1, on the reverse strand, counting down.
AAAAAAATCAGGCAGAAATTTTTTGGATAATTTCATTTCTATTCCGCTAAAAGAAAAGATGATTTTTGCCAAAAACCTAGGAATAATGATCGCTTCCGGGCTGACTGTTTCCCGGGCACTCAGCAATCTTGCCCTGCAAACACAGAATAAATCTTTCAAAAAAGTTTTAAATGATATTTTTAACGAAACCCAAAGCGGTAATTCTTTTAGTGAAAGCTTGGCAAAATATCCGGATGTTTTTGGCGACCTATTTATCAATATGGTCAGAGTCGGCGAAACTGCCGGTAATCTTGATGAAGTTTTGGCTATCATAGCAGTTCAATTGGAAAAAGAACATGAACTCAAAAGCAAGGTTAAAGGAGCCATGGTGTATCCAGCCGTAATTTTAACGGTCATGTTCTGTATAGGTATAATTATGCTAATTTTTGTTTTACCAAAACTGACGGCTGTATTTAAAGACATGGGAGCTGAACTTCCAGCTATGACAAAAGCCGTGATTGCCATAAGCGATGCTTTGCGCTTGCATGGCCTGTTGGTTGGAATAGGCTTTGTTGTTCTGATAGTTTTTTTTCAATATTTTTTGCGCCAGGAAATTGGCAAAAAGGCTTTAAGTTGGGTTTCCATCAACTTTCCTTTGTTTAGCCCGCTGGTTAAGCAGACAAATTGTGCCCGTTTTTCCAGAATATACAGTTCTCTTTTAAAGAGTGGAGTTGGTGCAGTGGAGGCTTTGAAAATTATTTCCAGAACATTGACCAATTATTATTATCAAAAAGTTCTTTTGAACAGTATTGAAGATATTCAAAAAGGAGTAAGCCTGAGCAAGGTATTGTCAGAAAATGAAAAAATATTTCCTATTTTAGTTTCCCAAATCGTGCAAGTTGGGGAAGAAACCGGAAAAACGGAAACAGTACTGCTGCAGTTGGCTGAATTTTATGAAGCCGAGGTGGATCAAATTACCAAAAACATGTCTTCCATAATCGAGCCTCTGCTTATGGTCATCATCGGAGTGGCAGTCGGATTTTTTGCTGTAGCCATGTTGATGCCGATGTATAGCATGATGGATACCATAAAATAAATAAAAAATATGATTTCAAAGTGTAAAAATTCAGAAAGAAAATACAAGAAGGCATTTTCATTGGTTGAGATCATTATTGTCGTGGCCATAATGTCGATAGCCTTCATGGCTTTTTATACGGTTTCAACAGTTGGAACCAAATATATCATCGAATCAAAAAACAGGCTGGCAGCTGTTGCTTTGACAAATGAAAAGATGGAAATTGCCAGAAACCTGGCTTACGATAGCATAGGAACAGTAGGTGGCATGGTTGAAGGCAGCATTCCTGAAGATGAAAATGTAACAGCCAATGGAAGATCTTATCATGTTAATACTTCTGTCAACTATATCGACGATCCATTGGATGGCGAATATCCTTCTGACACAATTCCAAACGACTATAAAACGGTAAAAATAATCGTATCCTGGGTGGATAGCAATGGTCAAAACCAAGAGGTCTCTTCTTTGTCCCGTTTTATTCCGCCGGGTCTGGAAAGTTCTGCGGGAGGGGCTCCCTGGGTTATTAATGTCAGTGAAAGCGATGCTGCAGGTGTTTCACAATCATCTGTGCACATTGTCAATAATGATGTTTCTCCGGTAAAAAATACCACTATTGAGACAGACAGCAGCGGCTATATATTAATTACATCCGCTCCCGAATCTTTAGGTGGATATCACATAACAGTATCAAAAAGCGGATATGAAACCATAGAAACGATGGATACAACTGCTACATTTTCTCCCATATATCCGCATGCAAGCGTAGCGCTCGGATCGCTGAACACATATAATTTTGTTCAGGATAGATTGTCAAACCTTACCGTTAAAACTGCTGATTATCAAAATAATCCTATTGGCAGTATTGATTTTTCAATAGGTGGCGGAAAACTTGTCGGGCATGATTATGTTGAAGATCCAGTGGGCTCTGGTCTGTTTTCCTGGGTCAGCAGATTTAATATGGCCAGTACAGCAGATACTACCGGTTCAACAAGCGGGGAAAAAGAATATGCCGGCATTAGTCCGGGAAGCTATACCATTGCAATGGCCAGCAATGCCCAGTATGAATTCATAGATTTTGATCCTTCAATATCTCCGGCAGTTTTGATTCCCGGAACTGATTTAACCTATACAATGCGTGTTGCGCCTAAGGATGTAAATGCTTTATTTATAAAAATTACAGATGCCGCCGGAAATCCCGTAGCCGGAGCTACAGCCAAACTTACGGATATCAGCGGAAGCACCGAGATTTTTTCCGGTAAAACCAGTTCTTTGCGGGGTGTGATTTTTTATCCTGATGGAGCCACACCTTTAGTCTCTGGAAACTATACTCTGGTTATCGAAGCTATAGGATTTGAAACAGAAACCAAATCAATTACGATTGTCGATGGCGATATTACGGAAGAAAATATACAACTAACAACCAGCACTTAAAATGCAAAGCAAAAATAAATTTTTTAAAAAAGGATTGACTTTGGTTGAAACAATTGTTGCAATCACTCTTTTTGTCTTGGGCACTCAGGCGACGGTTCTGGTTTTTGCCAAAGTAATGAGAAGCAAAGCCTATTCCATGGAAATGGGGAAAGCATCTTTTGTTGTTTCCAGAAGCATAAGCGATTTAACCAAATATATCAGAAAAGCCCGCCAATCAGATGCTGGAGCCTATCCAATTGTTTCAGCTGATGACAATGAAATAACATTTTTTTCTGATTATGATAATGATGGCCAAACTGAACGGTTGCATATTTATTTTACTGATACTGAGGACACAGTATATATGGGTGTGCGCGATCCATCCGGAACATTTCCGATAACCTATGCTTCCGGAGACGGAGAAACAATCAAACTGGCAGAACATATCGTCAACACAACAAGCGATCCTGTCTTTTTGTATTATAATAAAAGTTATCCGGGGGATACTGAGCATAATCCGGTGGATACTTCCGCAGACGTTTCAGAAATTCGTTTGGTAAAAATATTTTTAAAAATAAATATCGATCCAAACAATGCTCCGGACAATATCCAGCAGGAAACATTTGTTGAAATGAGAAATTTAAGCGAATAATAAAAATTTGAAAATATGCGGAATTTTCTAAAAATAAACAATATTTCATTTAGCAAGACAAAAAAAGGCAGCGGCTTGGTAATGGCGCTGGTTATGATAGTTGCTGTGTCTATAATTCTTACCTCGCTTTTGGGCTATATAACTTCGCAGGTAAGTTTCAGCAAAGACAGAGTGGAACGAGAAAGAGCCTTTCAAATTGCCGAAGCGGGAATATATTATTATAAATGGTATGTGGCGCATCAGCTTTCCGGAAAAACAGCTGAACAAATTGAAGATTTTTGGACCAGCGGAAGCCCGCTTGGAGTCGGCACCCCCTATGAGGCTGAGTTTTTGGATCCTGAAGACGCAGCCGTTGGAAAATATAGCTTGGAAGTCGAAGTTCCCGAAGAAGGATCAACCTTTTTTACGGTTACTTCGACCGGATGGACATACAAAAAACCGACCGCCCAACGTGTTTTACAGGTACGTTTCCGCCGGCCATCATGGAGCGAATATATATTTTTATCCAATAGTTTTTTGAATTTTGGATCAGCGGCAGTGGTATATGGCAAAGTTCACTCGAATTTTGGGATTCGTTTTGACGGAACAGCTCATAATTTGGTTACTGCTATGCCGTCTAGATTCGATGATCCTAATTATGGAGACCATGTCTTAGACTTCGGAGTTTATACTTCAACCGATCCTAATGCCCCTAGCTATCCTTGGCCCGATGGAACAGTTCCTGTTCGTGCTGATGTTTTTATTGGCGGAAGGGATTTTCCTGTCTCTGAAGTTAGCTTTACCGGAATAACAACTGATCTTTCTTTTATGAAAACCAAGGCCCAAGCCGGCCTCGGCAGATATTTTGATGACTCGGGCATGGGCAGAAAAATAACCCTGAAAACTGACGGCACATTTGATGTCTGCACGGTCAATGCCGCAAATAGCAGCACTCATGCTATAAGCAGCTCAAGCGGTTTTGCTGGAGTAGTTACGGGCGCCTCGGGTTCGTACAGTGGAGACAATGGATCTTTTTGCACAACGGGGCAATGTTGCTTAGTTGGCGAATGCCCATATATTCAAAACAGCAAGCCGCAAAGAGGAAAATGCGTGACAAAAACAAATTACCCAATTGTGAATAAGGGAGTGATTTTTGTAGAAGATAATATCTGGCTGGAAGGATCCCTAAATGGAAAAAGAGTCTCCGTTGTTTCTGGCAATCTATCTGGAGGAGGAGATTCAACAGATATTTATATTGGCATAAGCAATAATAACATACGTTTAGCGTCCTATGATTGCAATAACATGCTTGGATTAGTTGCTCAGCGAGATATACGTATTTTAGATGATGGGCCAAATGATTTTATTATTGATGCGGCTTTGCTGGCTCAAACAGGTCTGGTTGGGATAACCAATGGAATGTCGGGTGATTCAATCACCTTCAATGGAGCAATCGCTTCTTACCTGCAGCCCTATTTCAAACAGGGTACTAGCGGATTTGAAGACAGAACGTATAATTTCAACAATAAATTGCTCTATTGCCCGCCGCCATATTTTCCAACAGGCACTGAATATTTCTTGGATCAATGGGATGAGTTATAGATTTTGTATCAGGTATAATGTATAATGAATAATGTATAAATAGAAAGTAAAAAAACAATGGGATTTTTAAATCGAAAAATTTTTAATGAAAAAAACGCCACTTTTGGATTGGATCTCAGCGATCTTTCAATTAAGGTTGTGCAGCTAAAAAACAAAGGCACTTTCGACAATGTAGTAGGGTATTCTTCAGTGTCTCTGCCGGTCGGTTGCATCAGTGATGGGGAAATCAAGAAAAAAGAGTATGTTATTTCGGCCATAAAAAAAGCGCTTGAAACAGCAATGCCAAAAAAAATAAAATTAAAAAAAGTTGTCTGTTCTCTGCCTGAATCTAAAGCCTTTTTGCGCATAGTTTCTGTTCCGAAGATGAATGAGAAAGAAATGGCGGAAGCAGTTAAATGGGAAATGGAAGCCAACATACCTCTGCCTCTTGAACAGGTTTATTACGATTGGCAAATAATTCCAGAAGAGCTGCTTATAGAAAAAAACAAAGCAAATTTGCTTGTCGCCGCCATATCCAAAACAACAGTTGATGAAATAATAGGCGTCTTGGAAGAATCCGGCTTAGAACCGGTAGGTCTGGAAATAGAATCAATAGCGCAAGCCAGGAGTTTGATTGCTGACAAAAACAATCAAACTATTCTAATTGTGGATATTGGTGATCGCCGCACTACTTTTTCAGCCAATAAAGAAGGTTTGCCCTGCTTCACTTCCAGCGTGCCAATTTGCGGCCAAGTTTTGACAGATGTCATTGCTAAGGGCATGAACATTTCTTTTGAAGAAGCTGAAAAATTAAAAATTACCTATGGAATAGGAAGCGATTTTAAAAATGATCCGCTGTTTAAACTACAAAAACCTGTGCTGGAAAGCTTGGTTCAGGAAATAGAACGTTCCATTGATTTTTATTTGACTTGCCTTAAATATTCTCAGAATATAGATAAGATAATTTTGTGCGGGGGAGGGGCCAACATGAAAGGTCTTTTGCCATATCTTTCAAAAAAATTAGGTCGCGAAATGGAACTAGGCAACACCTGGACAAACATAAGATTAGGAAAAAACCTGCCCATAATTGAAAGGAGTCAGTCTTTGCAATATTCAACAGCCATAGGCTTGGCTTTAAAAGGTATGCATTATGAAGATATATATTGATTTGCTTCCAGAGCAAAGGAAACAAAAAATAAGAGAAAAAAAGGTATTTCACAATATCTTATGCGGAGAGGTACTTTTTTCGTTGCCTATCTTAATTTTTATTTGCATGCTTTTGAGTGCATATTATCTGCTCATTATGCAAAGAAATATTTCCAATGATTTATATTCGATGCAACAAACACAAAACGAATATCGAGAACTCAATATGTATGAAGAAAAGTTTAAAGAAGCCAACGAAATAGACAGTTTTTTAATAAAAATACAAAACGGTCATTTGCGCTGGAAAAATGTTTTTATTGAACTAAGTAAAATAACCCCGCGGGAAGTGTATATGAACAATATTTCAACCAAAGATTTTAAGATTTTTTTAGCAGGCAAATCAAAATCTCGCGATGATTTAATAAGTTTTAAAAATAATTTAGAAAACTCTTTTTGCTTCCAGGAAATAAATGTTCCTCTGTCTAACTTGGTGGTAAAAAGTGACATAGATTTTCAAATTGATTTAACTATAAAAAAAGACTGCTTGGGGCTAAAAAGCAAATAAAAAACAGATTATATTAAAAATTCTCTTGGCCCAAGGCCACTTGAATTGCAATTATTGAATGAAAAATTTTCTAAAAAAACAACGGAATGCGGTAGCTATTGTTCTGTATATGGCGCTAATTGCGGGCGTAGTTTATTTTATAATCATGCCTCTTTTGTCGCGTATAAATAAAGTGCAAGATAAAATTCAGGAAGAAAAAATTAACCAAGAGCTCAAGGATCAGCGCATCAACGATCTTCCAAAAATGCAGAGTCAATACGAAAACCTGCAAAGCAATAAAAGCACCCTTAATATTTTGTTTGAAGAAAAAAATGCCGTAGAGCTTATTGAAAAATTGGAGAAATTATCCCAAGAAACGGGAAACAATATCAAGATTTCTGCTAAGGAGAAGATTAATCCGCAAAAGGAACTTCCAAAAAGTAATGAAAAGAAAAAAGCCGAAGAAATGACGTTGGCAGACGGTCTTCCTAGCTCTGATTATTTGCAAATGGATCTAGAGCTTTATGGAGAATATAATGCTGCGATTAATTTTATTAGTAAACTTGAAAATTTTGAATATTATTGCGATATAATAGGAATTAAAATGATCCAGGAAAGTGAAAGCGGAAACAATAAGTATGCTAATAAGGATTCATTTGGAGTTGTTAATGCCAGTCCAGAAAATGAAATTCAAAATTTACCCGAAGCTACAAATACTAAAAAAATTATAACTAATCTAGAGGTTGTTTTTTACACAAAAAAATGAAAATGCAATTTGATTTTAAAAAAGTAACAAATATAAGCACGCAGAAAATTGGCAAAACGCTGTCTTTTGTCTGGCAAAAAACGCACGTGGTTGTTTTCTTTGTTTTTCTTTTTTCTGCTATTGCTTTCGGAGGTTATATTTGGCAAAAAAGCTTGAGCGAATCAGAGTGGAGTCCAGAAAAAAAACAGGCCTATCTGGATAGCCAAGAAGAGAGAGTTTTATTCAGAGAAAATGATTTTAGAAAAGTGATAGCAGATATCCAGATGCGCAAAGAGGAAAGTGCGAAACAATATGAAACAATTAGTGATATCTTTAAGCCCTATTAAAATCGGAATATTTTTATAATTATCAAATTTTAGGGCAAAGAAAAAACACCTCGCGGTGTTTTATTTTATTCCTGCACTTTTATGTGCTCTCGCTAGGACTCGAACCTAGAATTTTTGGTCCGAAGCCAAACGTGATATCCATTTCACCACGAGAGCAGGCAAAAAAGCAGGAAGGCTAGAAATCTACACAGGGGCGGTCACTGGGAGTCGGACCCAGATTCTCGGTACCACAAACCGATGTCTTAACCGCTAGACGATGACCGCCCCTCTGCAGACTTCATTTTTATTTTTTGTACCCCCAACAGGAATCGAACCTATATCTTCAGCTTAGAAGGCTGTTGCTCTATCCATTGAGCTATGGGGGCAGAAGAGTAAAGTGTGCGTCGTGAGGGACTTGAACCCCCGACCATATCCTTAAGAGGGATCTGCTCT
>CAZFCX010000016.1:0-6118 GCA_964517825.1 uncultured Bdellovibrionales bacterium | reverse complement strand
TTCAATTCGGCAATGGAAAAGCCTAAACCAAAAGCAGGCGCTTTGCACGGTTTGTCTTAATTTTAACGGGTTTTTTTGTATTCTTCCCACTGTTTTTTGGACCAGTCATCAGGCTTGGTTGTAAAAATTTCTTGGCCCGGATGAGGATATTTGTCAGGGGAATCGTAAGCGCTATTAAAAATGTCTTTGATTATTTCATTGCCATCTTTATCCAGAACACTTTGGGTAAACGTGGTTTTCATTGAACCATCTGATTTTTTTTCAATTATTTTTGGGCCTTCAATAATTATTTTTCTGCCATCATTCGTGCCATAGAATTGAAATTTTAAAACTGTGCCGTCTATGCTTGTCTGAATAAGAATGTGCCCGTCTGTATTATTAATAAAACGCAAATCGGGATTGGGAATATACACGGTCGAATCCATACCTTGCGGATTATAATAAGAAACGGGATAGGCATGGTTTCTTCGTGCGGTAATTTTTAGTCCGGAATAAATAGCTGCCCGGAAAGTCGTGGTGGAAACTTGGCAAATTCCTCCGCCGAATTCCGGCTCAGTTTTATTGTGTTTTATGACGAGTTCAGGCAAATAGCCGTGTTCAGCGTCAACTTCGCCGAGAGTTTTTACAAAAGAAAATTCTTCGCCGGGGCTTATTAGCACGCCATTAAAGCGGCTGGCTGCCACATTGATATTGTGGATTCTGTTTTTAGGCGAACCTTTAAAATTAGAAGTGCCTTCGCCTATGAGAGAATTTATTCCCAAATTATTGGCATCTTCATAGTCTATTGCAGGTTTTTTTGCAACAAAAGGCAACTCTATCGTCAGGGGACGTTCAACCTCTTTGTTTTTTAATGCAGACTTGATAGCTTCAACGCTTTTTTCAGCATCCAGGACTATGCCGTCTTGCGGTTCTGAAAAAATTGCCACTCTCCCGTCTTCAATTTGGAATTTTGCATCAATAGGATCGCGATTAACTTTTCTGGCGAGATCATCAATATAGGATTTTATAGCAGCGTCATTTAAAGATGTCTGATAAAAAAGTTTGATGCGATGCCGCTGCATTTCGGTCAGAGTTAATAAACAGAAATTTTCATTTACGGGGCAATAATTAACATTTTCAAATTCCGAGCGTTCAGAATTCGACAAAAAAAATACATTCGAATTTTCTATCCAGCTATTGGCAATGTTTTGCGATACAATTTCGGAATTCTGATTAATGGTCAATGTGATTGCATTGGAATCACTAGCAAGATTTCCAGCCGAAACCTCTTCAGCTAGAGCGCTGAAGGGAAGGCTTAAAAACAATAAAGATAATAATGTTGTATATCTAACCATGCTTCAAGAATACTTTATTTTTCAATAGAGAACAAGGGCTGAAGGTAGCTTTTAGCTCATAGCTTCTAGCTTTTAGGAAAAGTAAAACATATGATAACAAAAAAAGACCGAAGTCTTTTTTGTTTTAAAAGCTATAAACTAATAACTATAATTTATATTAGAATCCTCTGACCTGGATTTTCTTGACTTTCGTGACGTCAGCTTTCGGCAGGCGGATGGTTAGAATGCCGTTTTTGAGGGAAGCCTCTGATTTTTCTGAGATAATATCAACTGGCAAAACCACTGAACGGGAAAATCCTCCCCAATAACATTCCTGATAATAATAATTTTCAGCACTTACGACCTCTTCATTTTTTCTTTCGCCCTTGATAGTAACCATATCATTATTTATGGAGACATCCAAATCTTCAGGCTTAACCCCTGCAATTGTTGATTTAATGACAATTTCATTGTCGGTCTGATATACATCGATTGTCAGCTGGCCCTCGGCATTGCTGGCATAAGCCTCTTCTTCAACAAAAACATTTCGCGGTTCGGTGTTCATAATCATCTCTGTTTCTTCTTCTGCAAAAACAGGCATAGAATCGCCGCCTTGATTATTTTGGTTATTGACTGATGTTGCTCCGGTCATGCGCTCAAAAAATGATCTTTTTGTTTTTAACATAATAAATATGGTTTGCGAATTGCCGATCTCTGTTTGTCGCATAGCACACAGGCGGCAAAAAGACCGTTAATTCCCCCTTAATTAAGAATTATTCCTATGTAAATATTATAAGACTTTTTTTGTTCTCTGGCAAGTTATTTTGAATCAGGGTTGATTTTGCCGCTGATGCGGAAAAAATTAACAATATTAATCAAAATTAACACACCTAGTAGACAAAAAACAGCATAATTTTGCAGAAACTCTCTTTTTATGACTAAAAAATTATATACTGCATGAAAAGCGACAGCAACCGAAAGGGCCAATAAAAAAGTGAAAAATTTACGGGGATTTTTAATAGCAATTATATATCCGATTAATCCGGCAGTACCCATATGCAAAATGGTAATTTCGGCCAAGATATTCCAAGCCGGCAATATTTCATTTGAAATATAAATCAATCCTAATTCAACCGCAAAAAATCCCAAACCAACTAGTATAGAGTTTACAATGTATGATTTTTCCAAAGAAAAAGATTCAATCTTCTTGGAAATAATAATATATTTGAAAAACTCCTCAATGCCGGCAGAAATTAAAATAAATGAAGGAATCGCAAAAAAAATATCAAAAGAAAATTCAGTATTTTTGTAGGCAGAAAAGGCCAAAAGAGCCAATATCTCAATGACTAATGCGCCAAAAGCCGCGATTATTCCCCATAAAAAAGATTCAAATGCGTTTTTCATAAAAACCGATACGAAACTACTAATTATATGCGAATCTGCGAACTATTTTAAAGAGGAAAGATGCTTTTTGAGTTCTTGAAGTTCGGCTTCTTTTTTGGCCAAAGTTTCTTTTTGCTGATCAATAATATTTTTTGGAGCTTTGGAAACAAAGTCTTTGTTTTTCAAGCGTGATTTGAATCCAGCAATAATTTTTTCCAGATTAACAATTCCTTTTTCAAGTCGATCTTTTTCTTTTTCAGTGTTGATAAGATTGCCAAGTGGAACATAAATATTAAAACCAGGCATTGTCCGTTTTAGATATTTTTCTTTTGGTTCTCCGAATTTTATTTCATCAACGCCTGCTCTTTTTTGTATGAACTCTTTTTCTTTAGAAATAATATTTACCGCTTTCTCATCCAGAAATAAAGTTATTTTATTTTTAACTTCCAACTTGTATTCTGTGCGAATATTGTTGATATAGGATATGAGACCGGAAATAACATCAAAATGCTGAGCCAATTTACTGTCAAAAGTCAGCTGTTCTTGTGGCCAGGCCGAGATCATAAGCATTTTTTGTTCGTTAGTCAAGGCCCAAACATGTTCAGTAATAAATGGCATAAATGGATGCCATAGGCGCAAAATTTTGTCTAAAACATAGCCAGCTAATTTTGTATTTTTGCCAACCTTGTTCCATTCAATATAATTATCAGCAAAATCATTCCAGGTGAAAGTTTTCAATGTATCAGCAGCAACCGAAATTTGTTTGGATTCAAACAGGCGAGTAATGTCAGAAATTGTTTGATTAAGCTTACTAATAATCCAATGGTCAGCCGCAGAAACAATCTCTTCTTTCGGAAATTTCTCTTCCAATTTAAAATTTTCCTGCGACAAACAATAGCGGGAGATGTTCCAAAGCTTGTTGGTGAAGTTTCTGAAAGTTTCAATTTTTTCTTCCGAAAGCCTGGAATCTTGTCCAGGGGCATTGTCCATAATCAAGCTCATGCGGAGTGCATCGGCTCCAAATTTATCAATCATAAGCAAAGGATCGATTCCGTTGCCTCTGGATTTTGAAAATTTATGTCCATCTTTATCGCGAACCAATCCGGTAAAGAATAAATTTTTAAAAGGAACTTTTCCGGTGGAATATAGGCTCATCATAATCATGCGTGAAGCCCAGAAAAAGAGCAGATCGCGGCCCGTAATCATCATGCTGGTCGGATAGAAAGTTTCAAAATCATTTCCATGCGATTTTAGCGTGGTATGCACCCATTGTCCGGAAGTAAACCAGGTGTCGAAAGTATTTTCATCCTGAACAAGCTCTGTTCCGTTGCAATGCGGACATTTTTCGGGTTTTTCCAGAGATACAAAATATTTTTCCTCACCGCATTCAGGACAGTACCAGACAGGAAAACGCGGTCCCCACCAGATTTGGCGGGAGATACACCAATCTTTGAGATTTTCAAACCAATCAATCAGAATTTTTTTGAAATTATTTGGAAATATTTCAATTTCATTTTTTTCAATTGCTTCGATGGCTTTCTTTTTCAAAGAATCAACATTAACAAACCATTGATTGGAAGTTATGGGTTCAATAGTCGTTTTGCATCTTTCGCAAATCGAAATGGAATGAGCCATATCTTCAACTTTTTCCAGCAGTCCAATTTTTTCCAGATCTTCCAAGACTTGGGCGCGGGCTTCACTCACGCTTAGCCCCGCATATTTTCCTCCCAATTCTGTTATCTGAGCTTTTTCGTCAATCACATCAAATTCTTCAAGTTTATTCTCCTGGCCAATTTCCCAGTCCAGTGGATCATGCGAAGGCGTAATTTTCACAGCGCCGGTTCCAAAATTTTGATCTATTCTTCTATCGGCAATAATCGGAATAATTCTATTTTGCAAAGGCAAAATAATGTTTTTTCCAACGAGCTTTGCGAATCTCTTGTCTTTCGGATTAACTGCCACAGCACTGTCGCCCAGCATCGTTTCCGGCCGAGTAGTGGCAACCATTATAAAATCAGTCGAATTTTCCAGAGGATATTTTATGTAATAAAGTTTTCCGGGCGTTTCCTTATGCAGGACTTCAACATCAGAAAGAGCAGTAGCACAGCGCGGACACCAGTTCACAATTCTCTTGCCTTTATAAATCAAGCCGTCCTTTTCCATCTTCACAAATGTTTCCAGAGCAATTTTCAGAACATCCGGATCAAGCGTGAATTTTTCACGCGACCAATCAGCACTGATGCCGATCTTTTTTTCCTGAGAGCGCATGTAGTTAGCCCGGTCAATGCAAAAGTCATAAGTTTCTTTGTAAAAATTTTCACGTCCAAGTTTATGTCTCGAAGTTCCTTGCTCTTGCAATAATTTTTCAAAAACAACCTGAGTTTGAATTCCGGCATGATCCTTACCCGGAAGAAGCAATGTTTTTTTGCCATTCATGCGGTTGTAACGGCCAAAAATATCCATAACAGTATAACCGCTGGCATGTCCGGCATGCAATTCTCCATTGGCATTGGGCGGAGGAAGGACATTAGAGTATATTTCTTTTGAGTCAATATTATCCGGACTCAAAAACCCGCTTTCTTCCCAGCGCTTGTAAATCTCATCTTCGACCGCTTTGGGGTCATAAATTTTAGGCAATTCTTTTTCCATAGTATCCTTATAATATCAGTTTGAGGGCATTATTTCAAGAAAAATTATTTTAATTTCAAATTTGCATCCGGTTGCAGAGTCTTCCAACCATTCATAGCTTTTTTCTTTTGTGAATCATTCATTTTTTGCCAGCGGAAAGCGGCAGCAGTTGCGATCATGGCGGCATTATCGCCAGTCAGGGATGTATCAGGTATCATGTAGCATGTATCAGGTATAGTTTTTTTGATTGCTAATCCAAGTTGTTCGCGGAGTTTCTTGTTGGCACTAACGCCACCAGCGAGCATAATCGTTTTCGGTTGGTATTTTTCCGCAGCTTTTAAGGTTTTGGCAATCAAAACATCAATAGTGGCCTGCTGAAACTCATGACAAACAGCGGCAATATATTTTTTATCACTTAACAATTCAGGGTGTTTTTTGGTTTCGTACAAAACTGCCGTTTTCAGCCCGGAAAAAGAAAAATTAAAATTGTTTTTATTAAGCATTGGCCTCGGAAAATGCACTGCATATTCCAAATCACTTTTAACTTTTAACTTTTGACTTTTAACTTGAGTTGCCCACTGGGCAACGATCGGTCCTCCGGGATAACCGATTCCTAAAATCCTGGCCACTTTATCAAAGGCTTCGCCGACAGCGTCATCCAGCGTCTGGCCGATAATTTCATATTTTAAATGATCTTTCATCAGAACTAATTGCGTATGACCGCCGGAAACAACCAAACATAAAATTGGAAACTTTATGTTTGATGAATTTTGAATTTTGAATTTTGACTTTTG
>CAZFCX010000015.1:0-17398 GCA_964517825.1 uncultured Bdellovibrionales bacterium | reverse complement strand
ATCAGTATTTGTTTAATAAAATAACAGAAGTCACGAAGCGTTTCTAAAAAACTCTAATGTGATTTTGCAAAGTTATAAGAAAGCGATTCAGATTTAAACCAAAACAGCCAACCGGCCCGGCGCCGCTCAGAATAAATGAAAACATCCGCGTGCCGCGCGTATTTGTTATTGGCGAAGAAGGCAAACAGCTGGGAGAAATGAATACTTTTGAAGCCTTGAATTTGGCCAAAGAAAGCCTGCTGGATCTGGTTGAAGTTTCACCGAAAGCCATGCCGCCGGTTTGCCGCATCATGGATTATGGCAAACAACTTTACCAGCAATCCAAACAGATGCGCTTAGCCAAAGCTAAACAGAAGAAAGTTGACACCAAGGGCATTCGCCTGGGAGTCAGAACCGATACGCACGACCTCGATTTTAAAAAAGCGCAAGCGGAAAAATTTTTAGGCCACGGCGACAAGGTCAAGATAGAAATCGTGCTCAAAGGCCGTGAAAAAGCCCATCAAGATTTGGCTCGAAAAAATTTGCAGGACTTTATTTCAGGAATAACCGCTCCCTACAAGATTGAAGAACAGATTAAAAGATTCCCTGGAGGATTCAATGTTATCATCGCCCCAACCGAAGAACAAAAATAATTTTAAATTTTTAATTTTAAATTTTGAATCAATTTCTAATTTTTAATGACCGAAGTTTAAAACTTTCATTCGAAATTCGAAATTCGAAATTCATATTTCACGAAAGATGCCTAAGATTAAAACCAACAAATCAGTTGCCAAGAAAGTGAAGATCACCAAAAACAAGAAAGTGATCCGCCGCTCAACCGGACAAAACCATTATAATTCCAAGGAAAATGGACAAACAGGCCGAGCCAAGAAAAAAGACAAGCGCATGTTTTCTGCCGATGAAAAGAATGTAGTAGCCGCATTACCCTACCATATCAATAAATAATCGTAGCGATACGAAAAATACGAACTTACATACGAATACTACGAATTTTGTTTAGTATCATTCGTATGCATTCGTAGATTAGTATCGCTTATAACAAAATGACAAGAGTTAAACGCGGCGTAGCCGCATCGAAAAGAAGAAAGAATGTACTTGACGCCGCCAAAGGTTTCCGCTGGCGCCGCAGCAAAAATTATGCCGCCGCCAAAGAGGCCCTTTTGAAAGCTGGCAAATATGCGCACCGCGACCGGCGCGCCAAAAAACGCACCAATCGCTCTCTCTGGATTTTGCGTCTCAACAATGCTGTCAGAAATTTTGAATTGACTTACAGTAAATTCATTGCCGGACTCAAATCAAAGAAAATTGAAATCGACCGCAAAGTGCTTTCCCAGATGGCTGTTGAAAATCCGGAAGTGTTTGCCAAGTTTGTAGAAAAGTTAAAATAACCTTTTCCATAAAAAAACATCCCGACTGATCGGGATTGTTTTTTATTTTTTGTCATTCGGCGCACTAGATTATTTCCGCCCCTTGGTAACCCAGCTAAACATCTGTTTGAATTGTTCTATGATAACGTCAATAATGTTGTCGCTCTTGGTTGAAGTGAACGTTGTAAACTTATCGGAATTGGCAACATTGTCCCATCTGTCAGTAGCACTGATTGAATAGGTATAACGTGTGGATGGTTCAAAATTTAAAATCAACGCGTGTGAAAGTCCAGGACCTTTTTCCTCGACCGTATTCTTTATCGGACCGTCATTTTTGGCATAGGTCACAACTGAAGTGGCCAGTTTGCTGGTTTTCCAGGTGAACAAAAGTTTTGTCTGTTTTCCGTCTTTAGAAAGCACCGTCTCGCCCTTGATGTCAGAGATAACCAGCGGAGTGTTTTTTGCTTCTCCGGCCATATCAACCTCATAGCCTCCGAAAGTTATTTCTTTCAGCATGTAATTTTCGCTGCGCGAATAACCTTTGAAAGATTCAGCATTTTCTTCAATTTCCTGAACTCCGCTAACGTCGTTTACAAAAGCTTCTTTCACATTTTCCGGAATTGAAATTTCCACTTCCGGCTGTTTTTTTTCATTTTCTTTGATAATTTTCCATCCATAAAAAATAGCTATGGCTGCCAAAATCAAAACAACCAGAGCTGCTCCGCCAGCAATGAAAAATCTTGAAAGTTTTTGTTTGTCGTATTCCATTTTATCAAAAAATTATCGCGACATTAAAAATATTTTTCCCTGAATTCTTGAAGCAGCCGTCCCAAAGCTCTGAAAGGCAGCCAAATCCACAAGGTTGCTTTTAATATTTTTTCCAGACGTTCGTTTAAAATCATATACTTGCACAGAATTGGCACAGAAATCTACAGAATGAACACAAAATTTTCCTTCTGTGTTTTTTCTGTCTTATTCTGTGTTCTTCCGTTTTTTAATTGATTTCATAGATTACATCCTTTTTTTCTACCACAATGCGCCAGCCCTTTTCTTCTGCGATTGCTTTGAGATTTTCATTAGGATTGAAAGCGATCGGATTGTCAACGATTTCCAAAATGCTGGCATCTGACTCCGTATCTCCTATTCCATAAGAATCATCAAGAGATATGTTATGTTCATATACGTACTGTTTGACCAAGTGGCCCTTGTGTTTGACTGGTTCATATTCCGGTTTGCCCGTATAAATACCGTTTCCCGTATATTCATAAACACTCCCGAAAACCGCATCGAAATGCAAATGCCTGTTATTATACTCTTTTACAATTTCAATCGGCGATCCTGAAATGGCTATAACGCAATAGTCTTCATCTTTGAGTTTGGAAATCAATTTTTCCGCAAAAATATAAGTTCTGTCCTTATGGAATGATACCACAGCTTTGCTGGCTATTTCAACATCTTTCAGCCGGCAGCCTTTTATATGTTTTTCATAAAGCTCAACCAGACCAACGCGATATTGCTCATAAGTGCCTCTATGCTCAAGCCAGTCGGTATATAAATTGACAATCTGGTCGCGGACTTTTTTGGGAAAAACATTCATCCAGGAAAGTTCGTTGATGAGTTCGAATTGCAGATTTTTCCTGAAAATAGTGCCGTCAATGTCAAAAATGGCGATTTTTTTCTGCGTATTCATTAGCGTTAAATTACTTTATCTTTTATTTTATTAAAACCTGTTTGTTGTCTCCAAAAAATTACTGGCTGAATTTTTTGGCCATTTCCCAGACGCTACTGTCGTTTTGGGTTTTTTTCATCCAATACCACCACTCGACTCCCCAAACATAAATTTCTTGTATGCCGGTTTTTTTGGCAAATTCAATATTGTCAGCCAAAATTTCCGCGTTCATCGATTCCAATTGCCTTTCAATCGGAGCATGCACCGTCCAGCCTTCCACCCAAGGCTCTCCTTGAAGTTCAACCACGACTGTCTTGTCCTGATTAGCAAAAAGTTTGATCAAAAATTGTTTGGCTTTGAAAAAATTCGGACCGATCGGATAGCGCCAATGTCCCAGTTTTGAGTTGTATACTTCACGATACATTGTTGTTCCGAAAACATCAGCTCTTGACGCTGCCTGTATCCAAAGGCTGAGTTCTCCGCTGTCCGTGATCATAATCGGCCGCGAAGAATCAAGACTTTTCATTTTGGCTATTTCACTGTCCAACAAATCAGGATCGATGTCAGGACAAATTCCAAATCTGAGGAATGGTTCGTTTTCAATTTGCCAAATGACAATTTCCGGATGGCCATTTTTATATCTATTAACGACAACTTCTTCAAATTTCAGCAAGCTGGTTTTCCGAAGATTATCATCACCGCCGACCCATTCCGGAATAAAACATTCCGGCCAGCGCGGAACTTTTTGGCCGACGACCAAAATTATTTTAACATTTCTTTTTTGCGCTTCTGCTAGCTGCCAATCAACATCGGCAAAATCATATTCGCCCGGATTTTTCTCCACCAAATCCCAATAGATTGGAATGCGGATACGCTTCATTTCAAGATCATCCAGCATTGCCAAGTAGGCTTCTTTCCAATCCAACCCGATATCCTGGGCATAACGCAAGGAAAAAGTCGTGCCGATTTGAACTTTATTTTCCACCGGTTTCACCGGAAGATTTATGTAGACAAAAAACAACAAAATTATCACTAAAATAGCACTCAGGATACAGCCCAAAACTTTTAAAATCTTCTTCAGGATTTGCATAAAGATGTTTCCTTAATTTTAAATTATAAATTATAAATTTTAATTGAAATATTAATGACTAAATTTTAAATTAAAATCTTTAGGTTTTATTCTTTTTTTGTCATTTTTTAATTTTAATTTGATTTAAAATTTAAAACTTAAAATTTAAAATCGTTTATACTTTAGTGATATCTAGATTTCCGTTTTCACGGAAATAACATACAAAAAAATTAAAATTATATAGTTTTATTTATAAATTAGGAAGCCTCCAGTAAAAATAATGGCGATCGCCGCTATTTTTTGCGCCCAATCCCAAAATAAAAGTTTTTCCTGGAAAATATGCGCTTTGGTTCTGGAAAGAATTGACACCAGCACAAGAACAAAAACATACTGGACCGAAACCAGCGCATTGACCAAAGTTACACTTCCGATGCTCAGGGCATAGTTGAACATAAGAGTGCTGATTCCGCCAACAATTTTATTGCCCACAAATATTCCGCCCGTGGAGACAGCTTGTTTTTTGTTTTTCTTTGCCGAGTGAAAACTTTTGATTATATTCTTTCTCCAAAGCGGGACCAACAACAAAAAACAGCCTCCCAGAAAACCGCCTATTCTTGTCCAAACGTACCAGGTGATAAAAGATTCTTGCTCGGAAATGTTTTTAAACATCAAATAAGCGACCGCCAAAAAAAATCCGGCGCCGATGGCATGATAAAATCCGGAAAAAAATTTCTTTTTCCCGATTTTCAGGGGCAAATCGAAAGAAATCAGCAGCCCGCCAAACACCAACAATAAGATCCCGGCAATTCTTAATCCTGAAAGTTTTTCTATGTTTAGCATTGCCGCCAAAATAAATGTAGTCAAAGGAATGATAGCGCCCACCACCGGAGTTACGCGTCCGGCTTCCGACCTTTCAATGGCAAAAAATAAAAGCAGAATTCCAAAAGCAAAAATAAGCCCGCTAATAAGGCACAGCGCCATTGTTTCTCCGCCTGGAATAGTCAGTCCGAAAGGCGCCAGCATGAAAGCAAACAGACCAAAAAGGCCAACATAAAAAGCGTACACCGGTGCTGATGATATTCTTTTGGAGCCTAATAGAAATTTGTCCAAGACATTGGCGACTGATCCGAAAAAGTATGAACCTATTGCAATAATTATCCAAGCCATCGCGTGTAAAATTGAAAGTTATTATAGCTTTATTATACACTAAAAACACCGTAACAAAAAACCCCGATTTCCCGCCAGCCGGCGGATCAGGGTTCTTGTTTCTTATTACGTAATAAATTACGTAATATTTATTGAAATTGTATAATGCTGATTGCTGATAATTTTTCTAGCCCATTATTTTCTCAAAATACATCGCCACTGTCGCAACCCAACCGGGAGCGCCCGGATCGCCTTTGCAACTGGTTCCGCATTTCCAGGTATGAACCATGCTGGCCGGTGTCGTCCGGTTTTTGTTAACCAAGACGTCTATGCGATTGCCTACTGTTTCCACCGCTTCTTCAGCGCTGGCAAAGCAAGCATAACCCATGGAAGTTCCGCGTCCGGCAGAACCTTTGTAGCCCCAATAGTTATAGCAATCTTGGCCATTCAATGAAGGCGAATGTTCGCCAAGACCGCTTTCTTTTTTGGCAATAGCCACCAAAAAAGCGGCTGTATGGCTATCGCGCTTGGCTATGAAAGGCACCATTTCTCTGATCGGCGCATCGCCCACAATAACATATAACTTTTCAGCGAAATCTGTTTTTGCGCCATCGGCCAGGATTTTTTCCAAAGGATCTTTTTTCCCACCGTTGTTTTGTTCTGCGTTTTTTTCAGAAAAAACTCCCAGCTCCTTGCTCAGCGGCAAGGGTTTGATTTTGGATTCATTTTCTCCAGTACTCGCGTAAGCATGGACAAAAAACACTGGCTGGGAATCCATAAGTTTTGCTCCTGCACCCACTATAATAAGAATTGCTGCAAAAATAAGGACTACTTTATTTTTTAAAACTAACTTTACGGCTTCCTTGAATTGAAGATTATTCTCCGGTAAAGCTTCCCCTTCAAAATTAACGGGATCACTCATATAGTATATTTAACAATTTAAAAGGTTTCCTGTTTTGGAAACGCAGATTCTAGTGTAGCAAAAAAGCAACCTTAGGTCAAACGGGTTATCCACTTTTTCAAGAACGCCTATTCTTATTTTTTGCTTTATATAAGCCATTTTTTTAAAATATACGAAATAAAAAACCCTTTTATAAAGGATTTTTCTAGCGCAATTTGACAATATTGACTATTTATTTTCTAATAATTTTACCCTCTCTACTGAATTTGGGAGTCTGAGCTATTTTTTGATTTGAAAAATTTTAGCGGAAATTTTTTCCCCTTCTTGCTGCTGAAAAAGATAGAGTCGGTCGTTCAGAATTTCAAAACTGGAGTGATTGTCGGCAACCTGACGATCTTGCACTTTGATCTGCTCAATAAGCGAAAATCCCGAAGCCGCATCGAAAAGTGCCAGATATTCGCTCACTTTGAAACCTTCCTGCGGATAGACAAAAGAGTCGATAAAATTGATAATCAACGTCCCATTGGCATAGAGAGCTCTGGTAACTCTGGTCGGAAACTTTACGCCGGTTACCGGCAGAAGAACCGCTTTGCCTGAAAATGAACGCAAATCATCACTGAGCCCGAGAATATATAATTCAGAAGTACTTGATCCAACCCACATTCCGGTTGAAAATCCGGCCACCAAATACGGCTTGCCATCAATATGCAAAAGGGCGTTTTGGCTCATTCTTTTATTTTGGCCATTCGGAATTATTTTGCTGGTATCCAACAGAATGTCTTCCGCCACACTCATATCCGCATTGAGTCTTCTTAAGTGCTGGATGGTTTTGTCATTCCAGGCTCGGGTCAGCACATAATGAGTGCCTTTATGATAGAAAGGGGTCGGATCATCGGCAATCTCCGGATTTTCCGGAAGCCCAACCGGATTGTCGATATATTCTTTCTTCAAAGCGCAGCCCTTGGCAATGTGAAAAGCCTTCTTGGAAACTTCTGGGGGATAACCCGCATAGGAAGCAATGTTCAGAAAATGTTCATTGCAGGCAATTTCCGGAGAGACAATGCTTTCATATGCCATCCAAAATTCTTCATTGGCATTGCCGACGCGGATATCCGTAGTCATTTTATCCTCATTGGCATTTTGCAAAGCTATAGCCTGGCCGATTTTATTAAGATTTGAATCAAAACGTTGAAGCATGGATCCGCTGGAATTATTTACATAAGCCAGCCAGAGTTCCCCCTTAATAGACGCGACATCAGGTCGACGCACACGCTGCTCTTCAGGAGTCACATCTTTTTGTGAAATCAATTTCAAGGATTTTGTTTCTTGAGCTAAGTTGTTTTTTGCAGAAGGAGTGTCTGTGTTTTTTGGCTGCCCGATTGGCGGCGCTTGCGTTTTTGGAGCGGGTTCCGGTGGCAGTTTTTGAGCTTCCGGCCATCCGGCACATCCGGAAAAAAATAAAGCTCCGGAGAAAAATAAAAATGCTGCGGCGCTTTTTTTGAAAAAGGAAAATTCATTCATATTTTTAAAAACTGTTTATTCTTTCTCGTTAAGTTTATTAAAATAAAGAGCCACATCACTGATCCATTTGTTGGCAGCTGCCCGCCCCCCTGTGGCTTCACAGTCATATCCGCACTTCCAAGGTTCAACCATTTTAGCCGGAGTGGTATTGCCATATTTTTCCACTAAAGTTTGTATTCTTTTGGACACTGTGTCCACCGCGTCCTGAGGACTGTTGAAACAAGTGTGGCCACCTGTTCCCATTAGCTTTCGCTGGCCGCGATAACCCCAATAATTATAGCAATCTTGTCCATTAAGCACAGGCACATGCACTCCCCAACTGCTTTCTTTACGGGCAATAGAAACCATAAAGGCAGCCACGGTTCGATCCTTTTTGGCAATATAGGGCGCCATTTTTTCAATCGGATAGCCTTTGACCATTTTTCTTATTTCTTGCTCCAAGGCTTGTTCATTTTCAACTTTTTCAATTTCCAAAAATTGTTTGGTGAACTCTTTCACATCATCGTCGCTAAATTCAGCGCCTAAAACTTTTCCTTTCTGCGCCGGCTGTTCATTTTGGACAGTGTTGCTATAAACAGCTTGCTGCGCTGAAACTCCTTGCCCCAAATAGCGATAGACAAAGGTCATTATTACCATCCCAAACAAAATAGATCCGACAATTGAAAGATTCCAGGCTCTGGCCAGTGAAAGATGGCCCCAAAAACCTTTGGAAATTTCATTTGCGGAATCATTAAGCCTTAAATATCTTTCTTCCAGCTTTTCCAGCAAGCCGGCTGTTTTTTTCGGCTCACAGTAGACAAATTCACGAATAATTCTGGAGCTTAAGCTGTCCCAGCTTTTAACATCTCTGTTTAATAAAATCTTTTTTTCTAAAAGTGTTCTTTCACGCGGAGTTACATAGAGCCTAGAGTCTTCCGTAAAAAATTCTTGCATCCTTTTTCCTCGTGAAAACAGGATGGAAGATATTTTTTTCGGGGCCAAAAAAAGCGAGGAATGCTTTGTTTTCGCGCCTCTTATGTCTATATTTTTTTGATTTTTATATCTTATATTCATACGGAAAAACAGGCTGTTTTAACTTCTATTCAGTCCCTTGCTTGAATTATATCATTTTTTTGATTTTTTTAACAATAAAACAGAAAAACCGGCTAGAATCATAATTAACGACAAGATTTGACCCCAGGTGCAGAAATTAAAAATCAGTCCGATCTGCGGATCTGGTTCTCTAAACTGTTCGCCAATAATGCGCAAGACTCCATAGCCAATAAGGTAAATTGCCAACAGCCAGCCCTCAGGCAATTTTCTATTTCTCAATTTCCAGAGAACCGCAAACAGCAGCAGACCTTCCAAAACAGCTTCATAAATTTGTGATGGATGGCGCAATGCTGTCTGATTGTTTGTGAAATGCATTCCCAAAGGAGATACGGTGATTCTTCCATAAAGCTCGCCATTCAAAAAATTCCCAACTCGGCCGAAAAAATATCCCAGCGGCACCGCTGGAATCACAAAATCAGCCCATTTCCAAAAATTTCCGCCAATTGTGGTTGCGCCAGCCAAAGGCTGGTCAGCCCATGGCTGAGATCCGCTTGTGGCGGAAATTTTTTTAACGCGCAAAAATATCCAGCTGCCAAGCAGCACGCCTACAAGTCCGCCGTGATAGCTCATGCCATAGAATCCGACAAAATTTCCATTTTCAAAAGGCCAGACCATAGCCAGCGGATGCGCCCAAAAATAGGAAAAATCATACAAAAAAACATATCCGATTCGTCCGCCAATAAGCGCCGCAAAAAACGCCACCAACAGAAAATCCAAAATCGTATTTCGTATATAGTATTTTGCATCTTGTATCTCATTTGAAATTTGGGATTTGGGATTTGAAAATTGTTTGGAAATTATCACCGCCTTGGCGGGATCCCGCTCTGGCGGGAGAAATTTGGA
The DNA here is from genome assembly GCA_964517825.1 of uncultured Bdellovibrionales bacterium. Lineage (GTDB taxonomy): Bacteria > Patescibacteriota > Minisyncoccia > Moranbacterales > GWC2-37-73 > JAKLIP01. Next base: position 7,790 of record CAZFCX010000015.1, on the reverse strand, counting down.
ATTAGAAATTTGAAAAACGCTATTAGCTTCACCCATTTTAACTCTGCGTATTAGCAACAACCATGCAACAAAAAAACCTGCAACGTATGACAACGCGTACCACCTAACAGAAAAAGAGCCGACCGTAAAAGCGATCGGATCTATGTGCAATGGCAAATTTTGATAGAAAGTTAACACATTTTTATAAATCAAAATATCAATCTCAAAAATAAAAATGACAATGTAAAATGCAAAATTTTTAAGTACATTTTTTAATCCTACATTTTAATTTGCTCGCCTCGCTGAAGCTTTGGCGAAGCGAGTCATTTTGCATTTTGACTTTTGATTTTAAATTTTTTAAGAGTTGTATTGCTTGAGCTCCCGTTTAAATTCAATCCCATAGATATCCCAGAGAGTTATAAACAAAGAAACAATAATGGGTCCGATTACAAAACCCAGAAAACCGAACATTTTTATGCCACCTAGCATGGAAAAAAACACCAACAAGGGATTTAGCTGAACATTTTTTCCGACAAGTTTTGGTTTTAAAAAGTTGTCGATTGTTGAAACTACAAGTGCTCCAATCGCCAAAATGAAAATTCCCTGCCAAAGATGGCCGAGCACGAGCATTATTAAGCCGACTGGAAGCCAGATTATGGCAGTTCCAATCATCGGAATCAAAGAAAACAGCATCATTGCTATTCCGCATATCACCGCAGACGGTACGCCAGCCACCGCAAAAGCAATTCCGCCTATCGTTCCCTGAATTATGCTTACGATCAAAGAGCCTTTCAGTGTTGCGCTGCTTATAGAAACGAATTTTTCAATCAATTTTTCTTCATATGAATCTTTGAGCGGACTCAAATACATGATCTTGCTCACCAGCTCCTTGCCGTTAGCCAAAAAATAATAGAGCGTAAAAAACACCACGATACTCATCAGCAAAAAATTGGCAACTCCTTGGTATGTTTTTTGCAAAATAGAAAAAATTATCTGCCCAAAATCAGACACTGATTTTCCCGCAGTTTCAGCGTTTATGAGGTTGTCAATTCCGAAAGACCTTAATGTTTGATTAGAGTTGATGTTTTCAATAAGTTGATAAAACTGAGCTTGGCCATGGTTGTTAGAATTGGCTGCAATGCTTTGATAAATAGATGAAAATTCTTTAATTGCCAAACTCACAACGCCCAAAAAAAATGCTCCAAAAACCACTATTCCCAGCAGAGATATGATGAGTGCGCTTAGTTTTTTCCGATTTCCGGTTAAGCGCAGAAAAAAATTATAAGGTCGCTGCAAGATAACCGCCAAAATGGCCGCTATTATAATAGCCACAAAAAACGGCTGAAAAATGAAAAAGGTCACTATGCTGATTGCAATAAGCGCTGCGATAAAAAAGTAATTTCCAAAATTTTTCGATTCCATATGAGATTTTTATGAGGCAAGGGCCAACCCTTTACTCTTGATTATTAATTTGCTAGAATTGTAGCATGTGTTAGGATTTTTCTCAAGTATAACAATCTTTAAATATGCAGCCATATAACACATACAATCGCCGACGCCTGATTATTAGCGCCGATGATTTCGGAATAAGCCCCAGAGCTAACCGCAACATCCGCCATCTCATATCTCTCGGCAAAATAGACCGGATTGGAATAATGATGCACGGAGTTTTTTCCGATGAAGAAGTTTCGGAAATAGCCAAAAGCACAGCCAAGCTTGACGTCCATTTGGATGTTTTAAACGAATTTGGTGAAGATCGCCGCAAAAGACGCGGTGTTTTGTTGCGCGGCTTGGAATTTTTCTGCAAATTCGCGACTCGAAAATTATCCTTGGCAAAAGTTGAAGATGATTGGAGAAAACAAATTGAAAAATTCAGACAAATGTTCGGCAAAAATCCGGACGGCATCAGCTCGCATGAACATGTGCATCTCTTTCCTCCATTTCTGAAAATCGCCCTGAAATTAGCCAGTGAATATTCTGTTCCCTACATACGTTTTGGCAATAATTCTTTCGTCTTGCACAAAAATCCGTATTCACACATTCTGCAATGGCTTAAGTTCATAAATCATAAAAAATTTCAAAGATCCCAAGCAGTTTCTTCCGAATCTCTTGTCGGTCTTGACTGGATCAAGGACATTGACAATTTTCTGGAAAATTTGCCGGAAGGCCAGACTGAAATTGTCTGCCACCCGGAAATCGCCGAAGATTTTGTAAAAGTCAAAAAATATTTCTAAACTTACTCCCCTATCAGCAAAATAATAAACTACAAAAAATCCCGACATTCCGCCAGCCGGCGGATCGGGATTTTATTAGTCTTATTTTCAAAAAAGTTAAGATTTTTTTCTATTCGCTCTGATGCGGTCGATTTCCGACAAATGTTCTTTGCGAAGGCGCACGCTTTGCGGAGTGATTTCCAAAAATTCATCTTCATTCATAATTTCCAAACCGCGTTCGATGGAAATTTCCCAAGGTGGAGTCAGGTTGATCGCATCATCCGTGCCGGACGCGCGCATATTGGTCAGCTGTTTGCCTTTGATTGGATTGACCGCCATGTCTTCCCCCTTGGCCACATTGCCGACAATCATGCCTTCATAAACTTCCACTCCCGGTCCAATGTAGAGCACGCCGCGTGTTTGCAAATTAGCCAGTGAAAATCCCAAGGCCTTGCCGGAAATCATCGAAACCATCGATCCAACCTCTTTGCGTTTAATTTCTCCAACATACGGTTTGAAGCCAATCACCCGCGAAGACAGAATTCCCAATCCTCTAGTGTCCACAACGAATTGTCCGCGATAGCCCAAAAGTCCACGCGTTGGCGCTTCAAACAAAAGCCGGGTTTGTGAACCATGCACCTGCATGTCTGTCATAATTCCTTTGCGCTTGCCCATGTTTTCAATAATTGTTCCAGAAAGTTCACTCGGCACATCCACTGTCACTTCTTCAAACGGTTCTGATTTAACACCATCAACATCTTTAATAATAACTTGCGGCTGGGAAACTTGGATTTCATATCCCTCTCTTCGCATATTTTCCAAAAGGATTGCGACATGCAATTCTCCCCGTCCAAAGACAGTTGAATATTCCGCCGAAACAGAAAAATCAATTTTGAGTCCGACATTAACTTCCAATTCTTTTTTGAGTCTTTCGACGAGCTGTTTGTTGGTCACAAATTTTCCTTCGCGTCCGGCAAAAGGAGAATCATTAACCATAAAGCGCAGTGATATGGTCGGTTCATCAATCATAATCGCCGGCAAAGATTCCTGATTTTGATTTTCACAAATCGTTTCACCGATATCAATTTTTCCAAATCCGGCAATCATGACGATATCGCCTGCATAGGCTTCCCTTGTTTCTTCGCGGCTCGTACCTTTAAAAGTATAGAGTTTGGTGACCCGGGAATTTTCGATTATGCTGTCATTTTTCTTGAGCACATAGGTTTGTCCGGATTTGATCGTGCCTTCATGAATGCGACCGATCGCCAAACGGCCCAAAAAATTGTCATAGCCAAGATTAAAAGGCTGCATACGAAGATCAGCTTCCTTGTCAGCTTTGGCCGGCTTCACTTTCAGCAAAATCATATCCAACAGCGGTTCAATGGTTGCTGATTCGTCAGTCAGATGTTCTTTGGCAATGCCCTGCTTACCAATTGCATAGATTGTTGTAAAATCCAATTGTTCATCATTAGCGCCCAGATCCAAAAACAATTCATAAACTTGTTCTTGCACCAAATCCGGGTCAGCCGCCGGCTTGTCGATTTTATTAATCACTACAATTGGTTTAAGTCCAAGTTCCAAGGATTTTTTGAGCACGAAACGAGTTTGCGGCATCGGTCCTTCCTGCGCATCCACCACCAAAAGCACGCTGTCAATCGAACGCAAAACCCGTTCCACTTCTGATCCGAAATCCGCATGCCCCGGCGTGTCCACAATATTGATTTTTGTGCCGCGGTAAAAAACCGCCGTATTTTTCGAATAAATCGTAATGCCGCGTTCTTGTTCCAAAGCATTGGAATCCATGCTGATCCCGGCTTCAACCATGCCCGTCTGCTGCATAATTGCATCGGTTAGAGTTGTTTTACCATGATCCACATGAGCAATAATAGCTATGTTGCGTATTTCCATACAAGTGTCGGGCGTCATAACGTTACACGTCAAAACGTCATTTTGTATTTTCGTTCAGACGTTTTGACTTTTTGACGTTTCAATAAAAAAGACTGCCCCCTTTGGCAGTTTACCCCGTACTTTTATTATAGTACGCGGGTTTGCTCCTTTACTAAGCTATATTGAAGTATACCAGCATTTTATAGAAGTGTCAACAATTCTTCTTTCCCCTGCTTCGTCTTCGCGGAAAAATAAATAATATTTTCTCCGCCAGCTGGCGGATCTAATTTTTCAATAATATCTTTCTTTTTGCGATCCAGTTCGCTGTTTTTGATTTTGTCCATTTTGTTCGCCACCACGACAACATCGTAAGCATTTTCTTGCAGCAGCTCCATCATTTCCAAGTCAAATTTTGTCGGACCGACATTGCCGTCAATGATCAGCACGACTTTTTGCGGACGATTTTCATTCTGTTCCAAATACCACATAATCATTTTGCGCATTTTTTCCGCCATTTTGAGCGATTGCTTGGAATAGCCGTAGCCCGGCAAGTCGACAAAATAGGTGCTGTCATTGATAAGAAAAAAATTGAGTTGCAATGTTCTCCCTGGCGTTGAACTCGAGATCGCCAAATCCCTCACGCCGCAAAGTGTGTTGATGACGCTGGATTTGCCCACGTTGGAACGGCCGACAAATGCGATTTGCGGAAAATTTTCTGTCGGCAGACCTTCCCCGCCGATTGCCCCTTTCACAAATTGTACTGATTTAATTTCCATATATTTCAATCTACCGCACATCACAAAAAATATCAATAAATTAAAAGAGAGACATCCTTGCCTCTTTTTTAATTCAAAAATTTTAAAATAAATTACTAAGCAGTATGTTCATATGTTCTGACCTGACCATCATTATCTATTTTCTCAAAATAATTTGCTAATTTTTCTTTCGAAACATTTTTCTTGACATATTCAATGAATTTTGCATTTTGAGGACTTGTCGCTGCCATAGCTTCCAAAAGACGTTCGTTTGTATACCAGTTTTTCGGAACAGCAGAATTAAAACCCTCTAAACCATAATTTTTTGCTTGTTCTGCTGCATGATCCATGGCTATTTTCATCTCTTCTTCGCTTGCTTTGCCAGCAAGAACTTTGTCAAAAAGTTTAACTCTCGCTTGCATGAATGCTAAACGATCAGCATTAAATTTATCCATTTTTTCTTTAAATTGAGGATCGCCTACTTTAGCGGGTGTTTCTGGATATCCCTGTTTTTTGATGACCTCTGCCAATTTTTCTAAATTCATTCCGTAAATATCTTCAGCTTTTTCTTGTTTAATCTCACTGCTAAATGTCTCTGCATTTTCAACACTTCCATTTTTTATCCTTTCCTTTCTGATTCTTTCGGCATCCCTGGGGCTACCCCACTCATCTAGTTTCTTCGCATATGCCTCAAACATTCGATTCGCAGCCTTTGTATTTCCAGATTTTTCATAATGTTCAGCCGAACCAATGGTGTTTCCTTCCTTCTCAAGCTCTTGGGCAGATTTTTCCCAGTTCTCCAAAGCTTTTTCTTTATTTCCACCTTTTTCAAAATTAACTGCCGCCATAAAAAAATCGCCTCCGCTTTCAAGCTTTAAGGCCTCATCTAAAAGTTCCTTAGAATCTCCAGCTATATTTTCTTCACTGCCTCCTCCATTAATTTTCGCTCTAACTGCAGCAAGCTGTGCAGCTTCACTCTCAGCTTGAATCCTAATTTCTTCTGCGATTCTCGCTTTTTCTTTCGCCGCTTCTTCAGCAGCCTTGGCTTCGTCAAATTGTTTGTTCATATCAATAGCTTCTTTTTGATCTTCTATTTTTGCATTCTGTTCATAAGCCTCCCTTTCATCCTGACCTTTAAATTCTTCTTTTTTTGCTTTTAACTCTTTCATTTGTCCGCCTAACTCTATGATTTTATCAGCATCTCCAGAAGCCATTGCTTCATGAAGTTGTTTTTTTATATTTTCGGAGTTTTCTTCATTCTTATCAAATCTTTCTCTGTTTATGCTTGTTGGCTGTTCTCCTAATTTTGGCATATATTTATATTTATTTTTATTTTAATTAAAAGATAAAAAAAGACGGTCACCCGCCTAAAAACTAATAATTATTCGAAAATAATGTTTTTCTTAAGCCTCTATATGTTAATTATAGCATATTTTTTACGACTTGTCCATGACTTACCAGATTGTTTTAAAAATTTTCAAATAATTAATACTTTGTTCCTGCGACTCCGGCCAATCCAAGGTTGCTGCCACCTCTTTTAAAAAATTATGCTGATTTGATTGCGTGCATAAGTTAAAATTCTGCTTTTTTTATTTTTTATTTTAATTTTTTTCATCCAGCTTAATCGGTTTTTTCATTTTCTTTCTGAAGAGGCTCTGCATCTGTATTTTTTGATTCATTTTTATCATCAATATCGTCTGAAATTTCTTCTTGTTTCTCTCTTTCCTCTCTCAAATAACTTTCTATGGCAGCCGTATCCATTTCTGTGGCAGATTTCCATAGTCCATTTTCGTCCTGATTTTTAGCAAGAAGCTCCACCATTTTCTGGTATTTCAAACTATCTGTTTGCCCGGCTGAACTCATTTCATTAACTTCTCTTTGTAAATTTTTTAAAATCTGCAAAACATTTTTTTCATCAACCTTTTCGTACTTATTATCCAGTGATGATTCTTTCTGAATTTTATTCAGCATAGACTTTGCTTCCTTTTTTGTAAGTTCGCTAGCTTGCGTATCTTTTTGGGACTGTTCACGATCTGATTTTTCAGGCAATTTCTTAGCAATATCTTCTTTTTTAGGTGCCGAGACCTCTTGAATCTTATCCAGCATGGATCTTGCTTCTTCTTTTTTTATAGGCATAATGGCCGGTGTGTTCTTTTGGAGTTTTTCCTGATCCAATTCTTCAGGCTGATTTTTTTGAGCAATCGGTTCTTTCGCGATTTTTTCTTTTTTTGGTGTTGGTTTCTCTTGGATCTTGGACAGCATAGATTTTGCTTCTTCTTCTTTTTTTTCAAAAAAACTTTTTTCATGATTCACAAGTTGCCCCTGCAAAGAAATATTTTTTTGCACCTCTGCCGCATTATTTTCTTTGCCTCCAGCCAAGATGCCGCTAGAAACAGCTGCCCGTAATCCTTTTTCGCTGTTTTTAAAATTCAAAAAATTTGCCCTATTGTTTTTTTGCGCATCTAAAGATATTTTGGTTCGATTTTCTCTTCCCTTGTCTAATATGTCCTGTATAATTTCTCCCTTGTTAACTTGTGGGTTTTTCTGCGCAGTGTTTGGATCTAAATCATTAAGATGGCTAAGACGCGAAAAGGCGCTTTCTCCCTTTAAAACTTTTTTACTTATTTTACGTAAAGATTCATAGCTCATTCCCAGCTGCTTGGCTTTTCTAAATACCTCCCTTGCCACATTCTTCGTTAAAACTTTCCCCTTGGCTTCGGATTTGTAAGCTTCAAAGAGAACATTTGATTGCTGTTTGGTGGTTGTAGCATTTTTAAAGAATTTTCTAAAAGCCGTATTTGTTTTTTGGGTATTCCCTAAAGTAGATGCTCTGGAAGCTAATGTTTTTGCCATAATGAATGTCTTAATTGCTTAAATTATAGCATAAATTCGGATGTATATAAAAACCCCGGCTTTTACACCGGGGTTTTGAAGACTGAACTTTTTAGTATCTGTT
>CAZFCX010000014.1:6802-17959 GCA_964517825.1 uncultured Bdellovibrionales bacterium | reverse complement strand
CCGCCGGATACGCGTTTGAATGTCCAAGCTGGGCCGAACACATAAGCAGCCAGCGGGCGCGTGATATCATGTTCGTTCAAAGCTTGCAAAATTTTATTGGTATAAATCGTCTTGATGTTGGTGTCAGTCGGGGAAAAGAAAAAGTCAACGGTTGTGGCAAAAGTTTCTTTTGGCATTTTGAACATGCTGGTTTCATAAACAATCCACACAACAATTGTCGCAACAACCAGCGCAGCCAAGCCTTTCAATAAATATGAGCCCAAATTTTTGAGCCTGGTTTTCCAGTTGTTTTCTTCGTGGTTGTTTTTCACCAATGCGTAGACAATCAAAACCAATCCATAAACAGGCAGGGCTAAAATTGATGAGAATTTGGCAACCAAAACCAACCCCATGAAAATTCCGCCGAGCGAGACATTTTTCCAAGTCGGATTTTTGATAAATTTGAGAAAATAGTAGAAGGAAAAAGTGGAAAAAGCCGCAATGCCGATGTCGGTGGTGACGAAATGATTGTGTCCTAAAATATTAGGATCGAAAGCATAGAGAAGCAGCACTAAGAGTCCGGCTCCGATGCCGGCCAGTTCGCGTCCCCATTTGAAAAGAAAAAGTCCCAAGAGAATGGAAATTAAAATAATTGGCAGTCTCGACCAAAAAATAATCTGATCCGGATTGTTGCCGGCTTCATAAAGAAGATGTCGGCCGGCAGCCCATTGGCCTTCGTCCCATTTATTAGGAAGATCACCGGTCCAGAATTTCTGCGTCGTGTCGAAATTGAGATCCATGAAAAGCAGAGGGATGCCGGAAAGAAATTTGATAAGCGGCGGATGTTCAGGATTGATGCGGGTGTCGTGCTCCGTGACATAGCTGTAGGCGGCTGGGATGTGCGCGACCTCATCGAAAGTTGCCGCGTCATTTTTAGCATTAAACACAGAAACCACCGTGAAAAACGCCATGATTAAAATAATAATGACCTTGTAATACTTCTTTAAAAAAGCATCTACTTGCATATGTTTTTTATAATAAATTAAAAATTTTTGCTAATACGAAGTTAACTTTCTGATTTTAAATTATAAATTGTAAGTTTTAATTGAAGTCTTAAGTTTAATTTTTTAAGGCTTAAGCTCAAAATAAAAATTCTTTTCAGATTTTCTGTATTCTTTAACTTTGAGATCTGGAAACATTTTTTTAATTTCTGATAAAATGGTAGGATCAGGATCGGCTATTAATATAACAAAATCATTGTTTACTGGGTTTATATGTTTAATATGGCAAGGCCATGTGTAGAACATATTTTCGGTTTTTGCGCTAAGAAATTTTATTGGTCTGCTAGTATATTCACTGGCTACTAGATATTTTGCTGTAGATGCTGGAAGATTGTTTACATATTGAGATATGGTTTTTAAATTTTCATCAAAAGCATCCAACTGTTTTGGATTTTTGGCAAAAAAGACAAAATATTTTATTGTATCGGCCAGACCGACGAAAGCAAAAATTGCAATCAAGACGGAAACGACAAAAATTTTGAATGAATGGCCGAAAGAATGATATTTATTAACCAACCACATTACTGGAATAATTGCAGTGATCATGACAACTGGCAAAGTTCCGATGGCTCGAAGAGCATGCGGGTTGCCTTCATAGGCTAGGAATTCCGGAATGAGCAAGGTGAAAAACCAAATCAGCAGAAATGAATACAAAACCAGTTTTTCATCGCGGATCCCTTTTTTGAAGCGAATATAAACAAAATAGAAAAATTTTCCAATAATAAATATTAAGCCGACTAAAAATGAAAGTCCAACAATCGGGTTAAGTAATGGGTAAGGAGGATAATTGTGACGCATATTGAAATCTCCGACAGCAAAATATTTTTGGATGCTTAATCCAACCGTTTTGGCTAAAAGTGAAGGCAGATGTCCTTTGTTAACTTCGGGATTTAGGATTGATATATGCGAAGTTCTGGATTCGTAATGCTCCGGATGAAAGTAGAAAAAATCCAAAAGCATCGGAGCAGCCGTAATAAACAGCGCAAAAATGAAAACTAAAATATGTTTCCAATATTCCTTGAGAAAATTTTGTCGGGTAATAATCAGGGCGATCAACAAAACAATCAAAACCAACGGCGAAACCCGGAAGGCGATGTAGGTGTGGAGACCAAGGCCATAGATGAGGCCGGCCAAGACGAAATCATGAATTTTTTTGGTACGGACTCCTCGCAAGAGAAAATAGAAAGCGAAAACTAAGATAAAAGGCACCATAATGGCGCGAAAGCCGATGCGCGAAAAGTTAATGGCCCAGTATGAGAAAGCAATAAAATACGCGCCGATGAGCGCGGCGATGTAGCTGTAGAAAAGTTCATAGATCAAAAGAAAAACTCCCAGCACTGTGAGTGTTCCAAAAATTATGGAAGGCAATTTCAAAGCAAAAATATTATTGCCTAGATATTTAATTGAAATGGCTTGGATATTAATAAATAATCCCTCGCGTCCCTGATTGCTTTCATAAAAGAGCTTATATTCTCCGGTTGCATTTGCGTTTAAAGCATCAATACCATTTTCTGCTTCATCAGCGAAAAGGCCGGCAGGAATGTTTTCAATGTTGGCGACTCTGAGAGCAAAAGCCGCAATCAGGATGGCAAACAAAAGTCCCAAAACAATTTTCTTTGGTTTATGGTGGATCATATGATGTTTTTGTGTTTATTTTTTATTTCCCTAAGAAGCTAATAAGCTAAAAGCTACCTATATTATACCACCATTTTTCTTTTTTGAAACATATGCAAGTTTTGGCTTAATTTAGGCGCAATTTTGGCAGGTATTTTTACTCTTGACTTTTGGCCTTTTTTGTGCTAGAATAGACGGTTATGAGATGGTCTCATAGCTTAGGCAAATTCAACAAATAAATAACCGAGCCTAACGGCTCTTTGACAAAAAAATAGGAGGAATTATGACACCGAATAAAGAAGGACTTCAGTGGTTTCTGACAATTCTAAACACAATACAGAATATATTTGATGCGTTGGGAAAAGTCGGGGACAAAGTTCCGGAAGAATGGAAGCAGAGACTGCCTGGATTTTTGGGCTTGTCGCTGGAAGACGAACGCATTTTTAACGGCGTGCTCACGCAACTGGATGTTGAAAAACAGGTTCTGATTGGGAAGTTTTTGTATGAAAAATGCAAAGACTACGAAAGGAATCGATTTATCAATATTGTTGCAGGAATGGAAGTCATTCCTGGCAAACCGGAGGAAAAAGAAACTAAGAGAGACAACAAAACCGGCAATGTGGTTTTTGAAAAAACAAAAGCCGGAACGCCGGGTGTGGACTGTCGTAAAAAATTTTTGGAGAGTTTTGCGGATGTAATTAAAGTTCAGTTCGGCGGGGATCTCCAAAAAGCCTACGAATTTTGTGTGGGCGGACGGATGATTATTTCCGACCCGGTTCACCAGAAGGCTCTTAGGGCTTTTTCGGAAGGAATTGGGTGGTTCAAAAAAATTATCCTGATGCCTTTTGGCGTCAATTCTGTTGAAGAATTGATAAACAAGGCAAAAGGAATCACCTTGGCGGGAACAAAAAAGGTGAAAGCCAATTATGGCGAAGGCATGGACAGTCTGAATAGTAATTTAGGCGGTCTGCTTGCTAGAGCCAGAGATTGGCGCGATAGAGCATAACACAACAAAAATCAAAGAAAAGGAAGGATTGAAAAATGAATATATTGATTATTGTGGCGGTCGTGGTTATTTTTTTGTTAACAATAATTTTCTCAACAAGAATGCAAACCGCAGTATTTCAAGCACTGCAGATTGCGGGTGTTTTTGCTCAAGGAATTTGGGCGAGAGTGACTGGAGCGGCTCCGACTGTCGGAAATATGTTTACAACAATTCTCCAGACAGCCTGGAGAGTTGCCAGAGTTGCTCTGATAGCGTTGCTCGTTATCTGGGCACTAAATCTTATTATTTTCTGGGGAGTAGGAATTGAAATCGGAGCTCCCTGGTGTGGGTTTGCCCTTGGGATTTTAATCCCATTAGCGTCCATCCTCTATATTCTTCGAGGAATTCCAGGAATTGGAAGAGCTACGCAGATTCCCCGCTGGGTCACAACTGCCGTTATTGTTCTTGCGCTCCCATATTTCGTAATTGGATCGTGGTCGCCAGAAGTTCTTTCAGGTATTGATTACTGGGCGGCAGACAAAAAACAAACTGTAGCCGACATGTTTTATAGGGCGTGCTTTAAGTCTGAGTCCAAAGTTGGCGTTTTTGCTACTTTGGATCAGGAGGCCGTTGTGTATAACAGCAACGGTAAAGCACTTTGGCGGTTGCCAAAGGGTTATCGCATCATGGTCATGGACCTGAAAGGTTATCCGAAAACCTCACGAGTTGAGGGGATGACCATGATAATGATGCAAAACAAATACGATGACTTTGTGGGGGGGAATGTTGTATATATTCCCACCAACAGAGTTAAGCTGTAAAAAAGATTCACCTGAAAGGAGGTGATGCAAAAGCTCAGTGGAAAATTTCACTGGGCTTTTAAAATTCCCAAAAAACTTATTCACAGTGTGGGAGAAAATTGTTTTTTGTGGTATAATTAAGACAAATTAAAACGGTCGGCTTTTAACTTAAAAAGAAAATTAAAAATGAGAAAAAGTTAAAAGCAAAGAGAGCGTTATTTTTGGTTATAAAAATTATAATTTAGAAAATAAAATGGACAATACAAAAATTGGCACAAACTTAGGGGATAAACTTAAGAACATAAAAATTGAAGTTAAAGAAGAAAACAATCCAGAAACAACGTTGCCTGGAGCTAATTCATTGGGGGCAGAAGCAACTGTTGAAAAAACCCTGGAAGAAGCAAAAAAAGAGGGAGTTATTTCTTTTATCGATAATGAAATTCTAGAGTCATATCGGAAGCAATATACGACAAAATCGGTAGCTGATAAAAATATTAATGAGCTTGAGGAAAAAATTCAGGAAAAAATTGCTGAAAATATTGAAGAAGCGCAAAAAAATGGAACAGAGGTTTTAAGCAAAGACGAAATAATTTTAGCTGTTCTTAAAGATCACAGACATGGCAAGAATAAAAAAGGCCATGTACTTGTTGATTTTTATGAGAGAAAAATAAAAGAGGGCAAAGGCATGAGGGAAGTTTCTTCTGAAGAAAATTCCTTATTCGATGAAAGTGTTGTTGACTCCGAAACTGAACCCAGGGCTGAAACTGTAGCTAATTCAGGGCCTAAAGCAGATGATGCTAGGGCGCAGTCAACGCAGCAGGAAAAAACTTTTGACAATAAAATCAAGATGCCTTTTTGGATATTTGGAAAAAGATACCAAAATTTTTTTCGTAAGAATGTTTTTAGTGATTTTGATGCTGAATCTAAAAAACCCAAAGGGCAATGGATTCATATTTCCCAATATAATGAGAAAACAGGAAAAGTTCAGTGCAATTTTGGAAGTGTGGAAAGCAATAAACGGGTAAACAAAAGAGAAGAACTTGATCTTAGCAAACTGGATAAAATTTTGAAGGGATATTTATATGATGAATCAGGCAAAAACGCCGGAATTAATCATGAAGCTGAAAAAAAGAGAAAAATAAAGAAACCAGCTGAAAAATCAGCACCAGAATCTGAACCGGAAAAGCAGGCAGAAACAGACCAAGTAGAAGGTGAAAAAAATGAAGAAATGGCTGACTTTAAAGAGTTTGGGATGGAATATTATAATAAAGTAAAGGATAATTCTGATTGGAGTGGATATAACGATAAACAAAAAAAAGATATACTTAAAGTGATGACAGAAGTTTTTGTTGGGAAGCTTATAAGGGAACAGTCAGAATTTTTTAAAGATGATGCTGAAAAAATAGCCAAAAAAATAACAATTGAAATAATGAAAAATAATTAGTCAAAAATATGGCCAACGCATTTGAAACTGGGCAGGCAGCAGAATCAGAAATTAAAGCTGCAAGTGCTTTAAAAAAACTTTACAGAAGATTTTCTAAAAAAATTCATCCCGATAAGTTTAATGGGCGTATTTTTGATAGATTTAAAAAGGAATTTGATGAAAATTCTTCTTTAAAACAAGAGTACGATACTTTTATAAGTGAGAGCAATAAACTTTTCCAAGAAGTGAGTGCTATTAATAATGATAATGGGAAAACCTTTGAGTCAAGATTGGCAGATATGAAAGTGTTTGAAAATGAAGTAGAGTCGCTTTACAAGAGGTTTGGCGATTTTATAAAAAAGATGGAGGAATATAAAGCTCAATCGGAGAAAAATAATGCAGATGCTAATGCAAATCCTGATCAAAATACAGACGAAACTAAAACCGAACCGGAACCAGAGCCTAGCCCAGAACCAGAATTTGAACCTAAGCCAGATCCGGAACAGGAGGTTGGTTCGGATGCAGAAAAAAATGAGAGTCAAAATGGTCCGGAAAATAATGGTGGTGAAGAAGAGGGTCCCAATAAATCGGAAGATGATAGCGAAAAAGCAGAAAATAGAGAGGATATTCTTAAACAGGAAATGGAAGCGGCACGGAAAGAATATCTGGAGACAGATTACAAAACAAATGCAGCGCTCAACAAAATTCGCAAATTTTTTGGCACGGTCATGGGGAAAGAATCTGATAAATCGCCTGATATTGAAGGACTAAAGTCTGTCTATGAAAAAAAACTGCTTGATTTGTATGCATATAAGCTGGAAAACGCCAGAAAAAACGGAGCCGGAGACAAGGAACTAGCTGATCTTTTCAAGGAATTTGAATTTACTAAAAGAATGGGGTTGGCTGAAGCCCATGATTTGGTTAAGGCTGAACAGGTATATGGAACTAATTTTGGTAAAATAAAAGATGGCTTGACTAAGGCAGTGGAAAAATATCAAAAATGGCCATGGCAAAAGAAATTAGCTTTTGGCGCTGCTTGTTTCGGCTTGGGACTTGCTATTGCTCCAGCCAGTTTTTTGGGAGCCGGTGTTTTAGCGGGAACTGAAGCTGCCAGTTTTGCTGCAGCCTTTCTGGCTTTTCGAAGAGGTTTTGGCGGTGCTGTCGGAGCTTTTGGCGCGAAAAAAATGATGGATGTTGGGGAAAGAAAATTACATGAAAAAAAGATTGGACGCAAGGCACAAAAGATGGAAAAAGAGCTAAGAACAAAAGAAGGCGACGAAAAATATAATGCTTTGTTGGCTGAATTAAATAAAATGAGTTCAGAAGATAGTTTGAAAAACATCAAAAATTGGCAAAGGAAAAAAATGGCCGCTTCTATAATGGCGGGAATTGCCTTAGGCGGAGGCGCTCAATATTTATGGGGAGTTGCTCACGAAGGAGGACCGGAAATTTCTTCTGGTGGCAAATCTGGCATTATTCCACAAGATGTGCATGAGCCTTTTGATCCAAACAATGTCAATGCAGGCGGTCCGCCAGACCAACCCCTGCCTACCGGTGATAGTCCTGCTGATCTGGCTCAAAATATTATTAATGAAAGCGAAAATCCAACCGTAACTCCTGTGCCTGAGGAGGCGCCAGTTGAAATTGACCACCATGAGCCGGTTTTTGATCAGAATTTAACCATAGAAAAAGGCAGCAGCATTGAGGGAACCATAATCAAGCAACTCAAAGAAATGGGAGTTGAAAATCCGGGAGCAAAAGCACATCGCATGTTTTTGGAATATATGGATCAAAATAAAGATTCAATCATTGAAAAAGTCGGTGCTGATGAATATCATAAAATGCTAAAAGACGGAATGGTCAACGTAAAACCAGGAACCGAATTGCATATTGTTGCTGATACTGGAAAGGATGGATTCAGTTTGCGCGAAGTTCATGGCAGCATGAGTCATATTGAGCCTAAGGTTGCGCACATTGATATTCCAGATGAAACCCATTCTGACATACACAATGTTTCAACAATAGACGAAAGCGGTCCGGAAGTCGGACATGGCGGCGCTGAAGTTTTAGAATATGAAAATGGCGGGGATGTTCATTCATCGGCCAGTGCGATGGAAAATGGAATGGAAACAGGGATGGGTCAGGAAAATTTAGAATCTGCAGTAAATAATAAAGAATACCAAGGTCGCGTGAATATGGCAGGAGATGTGAACGCTGATAATAAAGGAGTTGAAGATGCAGCCAACCATAGAATGTCCATGAAAGACTTCAATATTAAACACGGAAATGTGGAAAATTACAGAGGTCTTTCTAATTTTGTAAGAGCGGAAAATGCCGATAGTGTTTTTAGGAACAAAATTATAGCCAGTGAAAATGCAAAAAGCCTGGCGAGAGCTGTTTTTGGATACAATATTGACACAAGACAATTTGCACATTATTTGAAAGGAGAAAAAATTGTAGGAATAATGGATGCAGGAGGCAGGGAAGAATTCTTGCAAAAAATTCCTTCAGGGAGTGGGCGGAGAGTTTTCAGAGAAATGCTTAAGGCTACTCCGCCAAAATTATCCCATGAGGATATGCTAAAATGGTTTCAGCATGTTGCTATGGGAGCTGGACGAGCTAAAAATCTGCAGACTATCGATACTACTGGTTTTTAATTAAAAAATATAAAAAATAAAATTTTAAAAATAAACCTATTATGACAATACAAACAAGTGAAAATGAAAATTCTCAATCAGCGACCTTGGCGCAACTGGTAAAAGACTTGGGAATCGACACGCTTTCCCAAGACAAGCAGAACGAACTTATCATTAAAATGACGGAAGTTTTGCTCAAGCGTATTTTTTTGGAAACAATGGAAAAATTGGGCGAGGAAGGCCGGGCAGAATATGAAAAAATTGCGGAAGACAAGGACATAACTCCGGAAAAAATGGAAGAATTTTTGAAAGGCCGCATCGCTGATTATGATCAGATGGTGCAAAAAATTGTTGAAGATTTTAAGGGTGAAATGATGAGCGCAAATGCGCAGTAATCAGTAACTAATAAAATATTATGGATCCAATTAAATCAAATCTCGAGCCGATTGAGGAAAAGGATTTGGATATGGAGGGAAAAATAAAACACGGTGAATCAGGCTTTGTACAGGTCAATGAGAATGTGCAGTTTCACAAAGTTGAAAAAGAGATTCCGCAAGAAATAAGTGCTGGAGAAAAAGACAATGCATATAACAAGATCTTGACCAAGGTTCAGACTCAAAGCGATAAAAAAACGGATGACATTGCTGTTGCGGATGATGCCAAAGTTGGCGCGCAAAAAGCTGACGCGGAAACGCAAATTCAACATTTGGTCGATGTTGCTCAGCAAAAAGGAGTCATCCATGCTGTCAAAGTCGCCAGGCACATGGAAGATAATTATATTTTAGACACGTTTCATGACCGTCTTCTGGCTGACGAACTTCACGATGCGCTGGTTGCAAAAGGGATGATAAAGGAAATTTAAAAAATTTCTAATTAATATAATTACTAATTTCTAATCAAATCCCAATTTTAAATAACCAATAATTAAATCATTTTGCAGCAGATATTTGGGAATTTGGGCATCAGTTAGAAATTAGATATTATGAATTAGGAATTAAAAAGATAAAACTAAAAAATAAAAACGTAAAAATAGACACAAACATAAATGAGTGCTGTAGACCTTAACGTATTTCTCGTTCCTCTCGCTTATCTTTTTTCCGCGATAGCTTTATTTAGCGGGGTTTTTTTGGTTGTGAGAAGTTTTTTAAATTACAGGGCGCAAATCAACCGTTCAATGAACATGGATCTGGAGATTGTGCGGGTTACGAAAATTTTTAAAGACAAGAATGAAGCCACCAGTTCCAATCCTGAAGCCTGGAAAGAAGAAATTGGAGCCATGGAACAGCTTCTAACGACTCTTTCCAGTGTTCATGAAAAGCAAACAATTCTCGGCAGCTTTCTTTATAGTGAACCATACATTGCTCTCGAAATTGCCAATCCGTCAGGTAGCGAAGAAATTTCTTTCTATCTTTCTGTGCCGAAAAAATTCCGGGAAAGCATAGAAAAACAAGTGCATAGCTATTTTCCTAATGCTTCAATTGAAAAAATTCCTGATTATACAATTTTTTCGCCAGGCAGTTTCACATCCTCAACCATTTTAGGCCTTAAAAAAAGCTTTGCTTTGCCAGTACGCACTTATGAAGAAATGAATGTAGATCCTTTGCAGGAAATTTCCAATGCTCTTAGCAAATTGACCACTGAAAATGAAGGCGCAGCCATCCAGCTTGTTTTGCGTCCAGCCGGAAAAGAGTGGAGAAGAACAGGCAGGGGCATTGCCCACAGAATGCAGCAGGGCAAACAACTTAAAGATGCGCATCAGAATTCAGTAGCGATTGAGCTGGGCAAGGGAATGGTCCAGGTTATTCAGAATAAGCCGAATGAGCAGGTTATGAAAAAAGAAGCAATTCAACTGACACCGGAAGAGCAGGAATTAGTCAAAAAAATAGAAGCAAAATCCAATAGAACAGGATTTAAGACAAACATAAGACTGGTAGCTTCAGCCATGTCGCAGCAGCGAGCTGAAGAGATTTTGTCGCATTTGGAAAATGCTTTTTCTCAATTTGAAAATCATGAAATCAATCATTTTACTGTTAATAAAAGAGTTAAAGAAAAAAAGATAGTTTTTGATTATATTTTCCGCAATTTTGATGAGGAAAATTCAACGATTTTATCTACCAATGAATTGGCGAGTATTTTTCATTTCCCGATTTCTACAACGGAAACGCCAAAAATAAAGTGGCTAAAAGCCGGAGCTGCGCCGCCACCACTCAACATTCCCAAAGAAGGCGGAGTCAAATTGGGATATAATGAATATCGCGGCACTAAAACTGACATTCGCATTTCTGATGTTGACCGTCGCAGACATTTGTATGCTATCGGACAGACCGGAACCGGTAAATCAAATTTCTTGCAGGAAATGGCCAAGCAGGATGCAAAAAGCGGCAAGGGATTCTGTTTTATTGATCCGCATGGAGATGCGATTGAGGATATTTTGACAGCTGTTCCAAAAGAAAGAGCAGAGGATGTCATTGTTTTTGACCCATCCGATGTTGAGAGGCCTTTCGGGCTCAATATGCTGGAATACGATCCAGCTTTGCCGCAGCAGAAAACTTTCGTGATCAATGAAATGATCGGAATCTTCGATCAACTCTATGATCTCAAAGCGACTGGCGGTCCGATGTTCGAGCAATATGTCAGAAATGCCATGCTGCTTATTATG
>CAZFCX010000014.1:3407-6792 GCA_964517825.1 uncultured Bdellovibrionales bacterium | reverse complement strand
AATCCGGCTCAACGCTGATGGAAATTTCCAAAGTTCTGGCTGATGAAGATTTCCGCCGCATGAAACTTTCCAAATGCAAGAATCCGGTGGTTGTTGATTTTTGGATTAAAGAAGCGGAAAAGGCTGGGGGAGAAGCTGCGCTGGCCAACATGGTGCCATACATAACTTCCAAACTCACAACCTTTGTTTCCAATGACATGATGCGTCCGATCATAGCGCAGCAAAAAAGCACGCTGAATTTCCGTGAAATCATGGATAGCGGAAAAATTCTTTTGGTCAAACTTTCCAAAGGCAAAATCGGAGAAATAAACGCGCATCTTCTGGGCATGGTTATTGTGGGAAAAATATTAATGAATGCGCTTGGCAGGGTTGATACTCCGGAAGATCAGCGCCGCGACTTCTATCTATATCTGGATGAATTCCAAAACGTTACCACTAATTCGATTTCCCAGATTCTTTCCGAGGCTCGAAAGTACAGGCTGTGTCTTGTCATAGCCCATCAATTCATAGGCCAACTCAAGGAAGAAATTTCCAAAGCGGTGTTTGGCAATGTGGGTTCAATGGTGGCGTTCCGGGTTGGTCCGGAAGACGGGGAATTCTTGCAGAAACAATTTGAACCGATTTTCACTTCCAATGATTTAGTGAATGTGGACAATTACAATTGTTTTGCCAGAGTTCTCGTTAATAGTGAACTTTCCAAACCGTTCAGTATGAAAACATATCCGCCAACAAAAGGCGATCAAACAACTGCCAATTATCTCAAAGAACTTTCCCGCCTTAAATACGGTCGTGATGCCAACATTGTGAACAGGGAAATTTTGGAAAGATCCAAATTTGCACGGCAAGCAGCAGACAGCTTATAGTCACTAGCTGCTAGCTTCTAGGAAAAATTCTTACACCAAAAAACGGCTAATAAAAGCCGTTTTTAGGTGTACTATTGACTTTTTAATGATTTTAGTGTATAATTAAAAAGTAGTGTAAAATTTGAAAATAGATTTTAAGTCGCTGTAACTATTCAGGCGGTTTTTTATTTATCTATTTTTACTATAAATCTATCTCCAAAAAAGAATTAGAACTTCAAATAATTCAAAATTATGTTTTTCGGTGCACGCATTTTTTCTGCTGAAAAAATGCTCCGACCTCGTGCCGTCGCACTCGCTAGCCACCTCCAAGCATATGTTTAAATAGTAATGTCGTAAAATGGATCAAGAAACTGCGGAAAAAATATTAAAAGAAACTGAGCAAGGGTATGATTTAATTGCCGGAAAATTTTCTGAAACCAGAAAATATTTTTGGCGCGGATTGGAATTTATCGCGGATTATGTGAAAAACGGAGATAAGGTTCTGGATTTCGGCTGCGGCAACGGACGGCTTTTGGAACTATTTTCTGATAAAAACATTGATTATTTTGGCGTGGATGTTTCAGAGAAACTTATTGAAACAGCCAAAGAGAAATATCTTCACCCAGTTAAATCCTCGCAAAGCGAGGTCGCCGAAGGCGAATTTAACAGGGCAAGTTTCTCGAAAATCAATCCTCTTCGAACTACTCTACCATTTGTTGATAATTATTTCAATACTGTTTATAGCATTGCGGTTTTCCACCATTTTCCTTCCAAAAAATACCGCGAAGATGTTGCCAGAGAATTATATAGAGTAACCAAAAAAGACGGGCATATTATTATCACGGTTTGGAATTTATACCAGAAGAGGTATATAAAAAATATTTTACGCAATTGGAAAAATAAAATTTTCGGAAAAAGTAATTTAGACTGGAATGACTGCTATATTTCTTTTACGGATAATGAAGGAAAAAAATTTCAAAGATTTCATCATGCGTTCACAAAAAGGGAACTCAAAAAACTTTTTTCCAGTGCCGGTTTTAAAATTGAAAAATGCGAAACAATTAACGGAAGGAACATTCTTTTAATTGGAAAAAAATAAAAGGCAGAAGATGATTCTCCTGCCTTACGGATTTTTGGGTTTTCTAAAATGACCCAGTCCCTAGTCTGGTGGATTTTATCCCACTAGAAGATAAAACACTATTTTCTGGCCAAGTCTGGTAAAAGGACCATCGCCCTCAAGAACGCGTCCTTTCTCCTTAATCCAGAGAAATTCTCTGATAAAGATGTATGCAACAAGCAACGTGATTACTGCTAAGGTTATATAGGGATGTTTTTCAATAAACACTGTCTTTTCTCCTTTCTCTTTTATTTTTTGAGCGTGAATAGTTTTCCAGCGATCATTTTTCCTACTTTTAATTGGCAATTGATACACATTCCGTCAAATCTCCTATCGCAAATGTGATCAATAAAGCTCACGTGCGTGCTTTTTTTAGCCAATAACCATCTGTGTCGCATGCCTTTTATTGCAATTGTCACAAGAATCAACCATATAAACAAATCAAGGAACTTTTGAAAATTCTCCATAGAAACTCCTTTCGTTGATTTTTACTTAATCTACAAGTATACTGGATATATGTCAATTTGTAAAGCCTGAATATTATGGACATTTTTCAATCAATAATCTTAGGAATAGTGCAGGGGATGGGCGAATTTCTGCCGATTTCTTCAACCGCGCATCTGGTTTTGGCGCCGTATTTTTTCAATTGGTCTGATCCGGGGCTTTCTTTTGATGTGGCTTTGCATGTTGGAACACTTATCGCAGTTATCTCTTTCTTTTGGAAAGACTGGCTAGAAATTTTTGCATCAGCTTCAAATAAAATATTTAAAACTAGTTACCAGTTACGAGTTACTGGTTACGCTCCAAATCTGCTGTGGTTTTTAGTGATTGCCTCAGTGCCGGGGGCGATTTTTGGCTATCTTTTTGATGACTATGCGGAACATACTTTTCGCAATCCCTTGCTCATTGCGTTTACGCTAAGTTTTGTCGGCCTGATTCTCTATTTGGTTGATAAATATGCAAAGCATAATAAAGATATAAAAAATATCAGCATTAAGGATGCGCTTTTGATCGGACTTTCACAGGCAGTCGCCATTATTCCGGGAGTTTCCCGCAGTGGAGCAACCATGACAACCGGACTGGCGTTGGGACTTTCCCGCGAACAGGCGGCGCGTTTTTCTTTTCTGCTTTCCACGCCGATAATTTTTGGCGCCGCTATTTTCAAAATCCCGGAACTTTTTGCTTCCGGAATTACAATTTCTATTTTAGTCGGTGTTTTAGCGGCCGCTATCAGTGGCTATCTGGCGATAAAATATATGCTCAAGTTTATTCAGAAAGTCGGTTACGCTCCGTTTTTTTGGTACAGACTAGCCTTAGCACTGGTCATTGTGGTTGTATATTTCGCAAGCTAGCTGAAAGTATGGACAAACAAGACATTTTGATTTACAATGGTTTCTAGTTGTCTTTTTTGATAGTTTTATGGGCC
>CAZFCX010000014.1:0-3397 GCA_964517825.1 uncultured Bdellovibrionales bacterium | reverse complement strand
GAGCGCCTCATTTGCACTGAGGAGGTAGCGGGTTCAAGTCCTGTCCGGTCCACCAAGCCTGATTTTGCGTTATCGCAAGTCCCTTTCTTCTTTTATTTAAGCCTCCTATAGGCGGTTCCAAAAACTTCATTTTACAAAAGTAAATTTTACTTCAAAAAAGTATATTTTGGAATCAACTGATAATAACGATTCAGCCCAAATACTTAAAAAATGTTTTAGCTTATGGAAAAAACAAAAGTATGCCAAAAAATAGAGAAGGCTATCCGTCATATTATAATTCAAAATCAAAAAGGTGTTTTAAGTAGTGGGACAGGGATTGTAGTAAAACCAGACGGAACATTAATAACCGCAAAACATGTTGTTGAAACAGAAAATGTTGGAATTTATCATGGCGAAATTATAGTCAGAGGTATTGAAACGGAACAGATAAAATATCAGCCGGTGATAACTGGTTTTGGATTTGATATGAATTTTTCTGACTATATAAATCCAATAAGTATAGATCTTGCAATTTTAAAACCCATTAAACCATTGCATGATTCAGATTTTATTCCACTGTGTAGCGATTTAGCTGAAGTTGGCACCGATGTTATAATCGCTGGTTTTCCAGATGATATAGAACTTCCATTAAAATTTTTAGAAAAACTTAATGAAAATAATCTAGAAATAGTGAAAGCTAAAAAAGAAATGAACGGGCAGCTTAAATTTTATTTTAGGCAACTAATGTTCAAGCATGCTATGATAGGCAATGCACAAAAAATCAAACTAAATAATTTTAATGTTGAGCCATTAGGTTTAAAAGACTTAAGTACGGTTGATATTACAGGTGCTGCTTATTGGATTGATAACCACTTAACTTATGGTGGAAGTGGTGGCCCAGTAGTGAACTCAGGTGGAAAATTGTTAGGTATTATCTGCGAAAAAGCGTACACAGATTCTAAAACGGATGTCCCAAAAAAATTTCCTTCAGGAACAGGAATGGCCTTATCTCATAGTCTAATTAGTTGGCTGTTAGATCATATTTAGAACTTAACTTATACCAGGCTTAAATTTTCTATAGAGCAAGGCTATGATGGGCCTTGTTTTTTCTTGTTCCAGAAGGGCAATTGTAATCTTCCTCTTTTAAATGTTAATATAAAGACATTAATAATTCTTTACGCAAAAACCAATATGAATATGGAGAAGTCCTCTTTCCCTGTATTCGAATCTGCGGACAATAAACTAAAAAATGAAATAAACACCAAGCTATCCAAACTCCTCAAGCAAGGTGTGCTTTTAGACGACATCGTCGAACTTCTAGATGCCCAGGAATTCCTTGAACATATTGAAACAGGAAAAAGACATTCGGATGTTGCTCACTTTGACGTAGATAGTTTTATTAAAAAAAGAACCAGCGAAAACAGAAAGTTTAGTTTGCCTGAAGAATATATTAAGATTGACGAAACTATTCTGCCTCCATCAGAATTGGAACCTAAGACGGGAACTGGCAACGGAAGATTTAAGGAGACAGGGATAATTCCTCGCTCAACTATGCTTATGGAAACTTTAACAGAAATGGGGCTCAAGTATTCAGTAATAGAAGGAAAGAATGATTCACGGATGGTTAGAAAACTAAGTTATTTGATTTTTATTATATCATCAATGCAAAAATTAATTTTAGTTAATGATGAAGAAAACAATGCAACTTTTGTTATTCACAAAGCTCAGCCAGAAGAATGGAAAGATTATATGAAAATGACTAAAAGCGAATTATCTGAAATGCCAGATGATCTGGTGTCTTCTTTTATTTACACCAATAAGGAAAAAGAAGGACATGAAAAAAGATGGAAGGATAAGATTAAAAATTTTTTGATTAACGGAACGCAATATCCAGATGCTTCTAGCGGAATCGAAAAGGCTCCCGATGGTTGGATGACAGCGTTTTCTTTATCCAGAAAATTAGATGTGGTGGTTGGCACAATGCAGAATGAATCTAAGCAGTATAGGCAAGTCAATCCTGAGTGGTTTAAGATTTATAAAAATGTCCAAGGAAAAGAAGTGGAGCATTATTCCCCGGAACTGATAAAGATTATTCTCAAAAAATACGAAGAAAATATTCCGGCACCGGAAGGGTGGGTTACGGCGCATTCATTGTCAAAAAAATTGGGAGTTGATCCAATTACTTTGAAGAATTATTCTGATAAATACAGATTATCAAATCCGAATTACTTCAAAAACTATATATCCAGTAGTGGCAGTATAAGAGAACATTATGCCCCTCAGTTAGTAGATATTCTTTTTTATGAATATGGAAAAATAGAATCTGCTCCCAGGGGCTGGCTAACAGCAGGTGGTTTGTCAAAAATCACGGATTTGGGTAGTGACACAATAAATAAATTTGCAAAAAATTATCGAATAGAACATCCAGAATGGATTAAGACCTATAAAAATAATATGGGTCAAAGAATAGAGCATTTTCATCCTGAATTATTAAGTAGTATAAAAGAGGAATATGAAAAAATTAAGACTGCGCCCGAGGGATGGCTTACGGCTTTTGCCTTAGCTGGTAAGCTCGGGACTACCCATTATACCATCGTTAATTATGCTGAACAGTATAAAATAAAACATCCAGAATGGTTCAAAAATTATAGAGATGATATAAATAATATAAGAGAACACTATTCTCCGGAGTTAATAAAAGCAATTAACAATGAATATAAACAATTTAAATCTGTTCCAGAAAACTGGAAAAATATTCAAACATTGTTAAAAGAAATTAAAACTTCAAAACACACATTACGTAGTTATGCTAAATTGTATAGGCAAGAACATCCGAATTGGTTTAAGATGCACGAAAATTCAGATGGATTGCGAGAAATATATTATCATCCAGACCTCATTGAATTAATTCGGGATAAATTCAAAAATAATATAGCACCACCCAGCGGTTGGATGATGAACGAACCATTATCGAAGCTTCTTCATAGTGACACAAGAAGCGTAAAAGGAAGTGCGGAAAATTATAGATTAAGTTGTTCAGAGTGGTTTAAAAATTTTACGGATAGTAAGGGTAGACTAAGAGAGTACTATTCACCCGAGTTAGTAGAAATCATTAAAAGCAAACTCCGCAAAAATACAAATAAAGAGTAGTAATTGCTTTAGCGAGCCTCCCCTTGCTTGTTTGATTTTGACAGTATATAATAAAACAGTTCTTAATTTATGGAGTTTTCCTCTGAAACAAGGCTAAATTCCTCCCTTACTTTCTGCCATCCTATCATTTCTCTGATAATTCTGCCCAAATCATTGAAGGTGAGGTCCACCAAAATTTAAAATGCGGGCTTATAGCTCAGTTGGTTAGAGCGTTCATCCCGCACTAACTTTAAAAATTTAATTTAAGGGCGATTAGCTCAGTTGGTTA
>CAZFCX010000013.1:10460-18153 GCA_964517825.1 uncultured Bdellovibrionales bacterium | reverse complement strand
CCGGCATCAATCGCGTCCTTGTAGAGAAACTCATCAATTTCAATGCTTAGCGTTTCTTCTTGCACTGCATACGGAATATTTTCTTTTTTCACTTTAAAATTTTCTCCATCCGCTTCCGCGACAATCATGTTTTCGCTATCCGGATAATATCTGATCTTTTCAATTTTTTCTCCATTCTCGCAAAACACAAAATCCAAATTTTGCCCTATTTTTATGTTAGTAAAATCATAAACATCCCTGGCGGCATCTAAAAGGTTTGCCGTGCCATTGGCGTCCAATTTTCCATATTTGGCAAAAACTTCCGCCGGAATGTCGCCCTCGCAGATCGTGTGGCTGACAACATTTTCATCAGGTTCCGGCAAAGATTCTGCCTGAATTTCCGCAGATTGATTTTCGGTTGATGTTGGCGAAGTTTTTTCCGATTTGTGCCGCCAAACAAAAAAACCGCTGGCAACCAAAATAGCCAATAAGGCCAAGATCCATATTTTGGAGCGCCTTGGTTTTTTTGAAAGAGTTCCGGTTTTAAATTGTGTCAGAGAATTATCCATAAAAAATTTACGCTCCGTTTATTATGGCATTTTTATTTGCAAATAGCAATTTTTAGGTTAATAGCAGCCTTGTTTTAATTCTATAATCAAATTATAATAACAAAAATGCTGATGTTAAATATTAATGCCAGATGCCTTGAAAAATAAGGAAAAAAAGGGTAAACTGGGATAAGTAAAATCAATTCAAATAAACAAATTATGACCATATTCAAAAGTGTCAGAAGAATCGCTATGCTAGGTCTGTTTTTTTTGTTCCTCATTTCTCCAGTGAGCGTTTTTGCAGAGGCGGGAAAGAATTTAGAGCCGGTGTATCTTTTTACCAGTCCGACTTGTCCTCATTGCGCCAGCGCCAAGAGTTTTTTTGAAAGTTTTCAGAAAGAAAAAGGCTTGCGACTGGAAATCCATGATTTCAACATGTCACAAAGCACTGACAAAGTGAAGGAATATTATGAAAAATATTCAGTGCCTAAAAGCGAACAAGGATTTGTGCCGGCTATTTTTATCGGAGACAAATATTTTATCGGTTTCAGCGAAGAAATCGGAGAAGAAATTTCCGCTTATCTGCTTGGCCAGGAGCAAAAAAAAGAAGAAGGAAATGATAATTTGGCAAAAATACCGATTTTAGGCGAAGTTGACTTGTCTAAATTTTCTTTGCCCGTATTGGCAATCGTCTTGGGCATAACGGACGGATTCAATGTCTGTTCACTGGGAGCACTGCTCATCATTTTGGGGCTGGTGATGGCTTTGGGATCGCGCAAGAGAATTATTTTATTCGGGAGCGCTTATATTCTGACCACCGCGCTTGTCTACGGATTTCTGATGTTTTTATGGCAACAATTGTTTTCTTTGATTGCACCGTATGTTAAAAGTTTTGAAATGTTGGTAGGTTTATTATCCTTGGCCGGTGGAGCCTATCTGCTCCGGGAATTTTATAAAGCCTATAAAAGTGGTCCGATCTGCAGCACTAATAATTTGTTGTCGCGCCTGTCGCCGAAAATTGAAAGAATTTTCGAAAATAAAAAAAACTGGCTGATACTTTTAGGTTCCGTGATTGCTTTTTCCGTTGTGATAACCGTGGTTGAATTTCCTTGCTCAGCTATTTTGCCGGTTCTTTTTACCAGCATCATGGTTGATTCCGGAATTTCACTGGGAACGTCGGTCTTTTATATGTGCATCTATCTGTTTTTCTACATGCTGGACGAGATAATAATATTTCTGATCGCTGCTCTGACTCTCAAAATAAAAATAGCATCTCCCAAATTTATTACCTTCTTTAACCTGCTGGCGGCTATAATATTTATTGTTGTCGGAATTTATTATTTTTTTGTTCCGCTGCTTTTGGGATAATTTTTAATAAATTAAGGATATGAAAAAAATATTATTAATATTTTTGATTATAATTGCAAGTGGAACATTGTTTTGGACGATCATTTTAAGGGATCTTAAAATAACCGGCGAAGCCAATTTGTCATGGAATCAAAGTGCGGATGCTAATGTCGCGGGGTATAAAATATATTATGGCGTTCAACCAAGAAAGGGCGATTGCCCTTTGTCTGGCGGCTATGCTCATAAAATTGATGCCGGAAAGGTTACGGCATACCGAATAGGCAATCTTGAGGATAAAAAAACCTATTATTTTTCAGTAACTTCTTACAATAAAGAGGGGAGAGAAAGCTGTTTTTCTGAAGAAATGCAAAAAAATGTCAATTTGTCAATGTGGGAAAAAGCAAGGGCAATCTTCAAGAAATAATGCTTTGCTCTGTGGATAACTTAGATTATGCCATAAAGCCTAATTTTGTGGTACAATAAAGGCAATAAATACATCAAGTTAAATTTATAAATTTTTTTGGTATATGTGCATTATTTTAATGCAGATGTGTTTTAGCGAAAATAAATAAACTTTTAAAAATAATTAATAATTATAATTCATAATTTAAAAAAATGAATAAAACAAAAAAAATATATTTTTTAATTTCAGTTTTTGTTTTCAGTGCAGTTTCGCTGATGACTTTTTCTCAGCAAGTGCTGGCTGATTATGGAGGAGCAACTGTTTCCTGGGTTGCACCAACAACTGATGAAGGAGGCGGAGATCTAACAGGGCTTAGCGGCTACAGGGTTTATTACAGTTCTTCGGCAATAGACTGCACAGCTTGGGATGCTGCTGATTCAGCAACTCGCTTGGCAGATGCAGGAACTCTTTTGCCTTCAACATACAGAGATGTTACGGACGGAGCAACTTTGAGCTATACATTCAACAACACAGAACTTTTAACGCCGGGCACAACATACAATTTCGCAGTAGTTGCTTATGATAATGCTGATGACATCAATCTTAGCAAATGCGCTGAAACTTCTGAAAGCGCAACATACGTAAGCAAATCTGTTACTTATGCTGCTGATTTTGATGATAATCATGCGGTTA
Organism: uncultured Bdellovibrionales bacterium; assembly: GCA_964517825.1. Taxonomy (GTDB): domain Bacteria; phylum Patescibacteriota; class Minisyncoccia; order Moranbacterales; family GWC2-37-73; genus JAKLIP01. The sequence continues at coordinate 15,183 of CAZFCX010000013.1, read as the reverse complement.
ACTCAAATGACTTTACAACATTTGCTGATGATTATGGAGAAGCTATTTGTGGTCCTGTGAATAAAACTGACATTAATAATGATTGCAATGTAAACATTAATGACTTTACTCTTTTGGCTGATGATTATGGTAAGTCTTTTTAATTCAAAGACAGTTCATTTAAAGCATAATGATTGAAAAACTAAAAAAAATACCAACAATAATACTGGCCGCAATCTTTGTGGCAATTTATTGTCTGCCGACAATTCCAGTCGCCAAAAGTGCAACAGACGCTGTGTTATCTTTCGATGAAGCAAGTGTTTCAGTCGAAACAGGAGATACTGTAACTCTGGTAGCCAGAGTTAATCCAGGAACTAACGAGGTTGGAGGTGTTGAACTGGATGTTACTTTCAATCCTTCTGTTCTGCAACTGGACAGCATTACTCGTTCAGATACTTTCAATATTACACTGGGTGGTCCAACAATTGATAATACTGGAACAGGAGATACGGACGGAACTGGTTCTATTGATGTTGGGTTGTTAACAAATCCCGCAACATACGTAACTACAACTTCTGATATAGCAACTTTTGTCTTTACGGCTCTGGCAGATGCAACCGATTCGCCGGTGGCTTTTGCTGCCACCTCTGACGCTTCTGCTCATGGAGAATATGTAGTTTTAACCAGGACGCCAGCAGCAGTCACAGTGACTGAAGCAGATGTGACTCCGCCAACCATCACCTCAACTGCTCCTGCCACTAATGCATATATCAACAGTATCACTTCCAGTTCCGATGTTTCTTACACACTGAGCGAAGCAATTCAAAGCGGAACAATTGTTTTTACCAGAACCGGTGGTACAGCAGATGCAACTACACATACGTGTACGCTAAGAGGAACTGCTTTAAATACGGGAGCGCATAGTAATTTAAATCTATCCGATACAACCAATGCATGCACAACCGCTCAATCTCTGGTGAGTGGAACAATCTACACAGTTACTTTCAATGCTACTGATTTGGCTGGCAATCCGGCAACTCAAGTTTCAAATACTGGAGTTACATTTGACTCAACTGCTCCGGTAGCGACGCAGTCAGCTGCCATTACAGCTATCAGCAGTGACAATACGCCGAGTTACACGTTTAGTTCTACTGAAGCAGGAACAATTGCTTATAGCGGAGGATGCACATCGGCGACAACTTCAGCAGTTTCTGGAAGCAACACCGTTACGTTTAATGCGTTAACACGCGGAAACGATTATAATTGCACTATTAGAATAACCGATGCGGCTGGAAATCAAAGTGCAGTTTTGAATATAACTGAGTTCGCGATTACTTATAGGGGAGATCTGGATAATAATCGGGCAGTTAACTCAAATGACTTTACAACATTTGCTGATGATTATGGAGAAACTTCATGGTGCGGGCATGCTACTGATATTGATGGAAACTGCAGTGTAAATTCTAACGATTTTACTATTTTAGCAACTGATTACGGAAGTTCATTTTAAAAATTTATTAATAACATAAGTTAACATATAATTTAAATATAAAAAATAATATGAACAATGGAAAAACAATGATTAAAAATATAAAAAAAATCGGAGCCATATCGATTACTGCAATTTTTATGGCAGTTTCTTGCCTGCCAGTAGCTCCAACTGCCAAAGCTGCGACAGACGCTGTTCTATCTTTCGATGAAACAAGCGTTTCAGTCGAAACAGGAGATACTGTAACTCTGGTAGCCAGAGTTAATCCAGGAACTAACGAGGTTGGAGGTGTTGAACTGGATGTTACTTTCAATCCTTCTGTTCTGCAACTGGACAGCATTACTCGTTCAGATACTTTCAATATTACACTGGGTGGTCCAACAATTGATAATACTGGAACAGGAGATACGGACGGAACTGGTTCTATTGATGTTGGGTTGTTAACAAATCCCGCAACATACGTAACTACAACTTCTGATATAGCAACTTTTGTCTTTACGGCTCTGGCAGATGCAACCGATTCGCCGGTGGCTTTTGCTGCCACCTCTGACGCTTCTGCTCATGGAGAATATGTAGTTTTAACCAGGACGCCAGCAGCAGTCACAGTGACTGATCCTGAAGAACCAGGCGATACAACTGCGCCGGTTATTTCAAACGGCACTCCGAGTGGAGAGTTGGCAATAGGAACAACATCAACGACAATCTCTGTGACTACCAATGAAGCTGCTACATGCAAATACGCGCTTTCTGATGGAGTATCTTACGCCTCTATGCCTTATACTTTTACTACGACTGGAGGAACATCGCATTCAAGCAATAAAACAGGACTTGTTAACGGCTATGGCTATAAATATTACGTGAAATGCCAGGATGGAGAAAGCAACATAACTACCAGCGATTATAAAATTTCCTTCTCCGTTGATAAAAATAAAAGCAAAAAGAAGGAAGTCAAAAAGAAAAAGCGCAAAATTTACAATTCCCAGAAAAAACTCAGGCAAGGAGAAATTTTGGTTCAGCGCGGCAAAAGATTTTCCAAGAGTTCGACAGTTCTGCTCTATTTCTCCAAATATGGAGGCGGATATTATGCGCCAGTGCCTGTTATAACATCCAGATCCGGAACATTTTCAGTGTCCTATAGAGTCAATAAGCCAAGAGGAACGTATTCATGGTATGCTCTAGATGTGAAAACAGGCAAGAAAAGCAAAACAAAAATTTATAGGGTAAGGTAAAAATTCTTAAAATTTAAGAATGCAAAAAATGTCAAAAAGCATAATTGGCAAGATTGTTTTTGTTATCTTCCTGATCATTATTCTGACAGGGTGTTTTTTCTATTTGAATAAAAAGAAGGATGGCAATAAAGATAACAGTTTAGAAAAAAAAGTAGTTACAGAAAGCAAAACAACTCAAAAAGAAACCCCTGCATATTTTCCGGAATATGCCGTGGTAGAAACCGACACCACCTTGGAAAGAGCCTTTGTCTCTACGGGAAAAATTGAACCGGCAGATATGCTTGAGCAGGAAAATTTCAATGGTTTTTCCGGAATGCCAAAATTAGGCATTAACGCAAACAAGAAAGAAAATCTTGAGCAAGGCAATGTGTTTGTTTCCAGAGATAGAAGCAAGGCTGTTGTAACAATTATTGCGTACGACGCAAAAGATGTTTCAAATAAAACCGATGAATCGCAGCCGATTTTACGTTTGGAGCATTATATATGTTCTATCGCCGAAAAAAGTTGCCAAAAAACAGACATTCTTACGCAAGAATATCAAGGCATTGAGCCAAAGGAAAAAGAAAATTTGTTATGGTCAACATGGGATTCCACAAAAAATTTATTGTTTGGATATCTTGTTTTGAACGGAAGCGATGTTTCTCCGGTGTATGTGTGCGATACGCAAAATAAAACATGTAGCAAGACTGAAAAAATAAATTCACTGGCATCCGACTCCGAGCGCCGGATTGTTCCGCAAGGATCATTTAGTCCTTCGCTAGATAGGTTTATTGCCATAAACCAGCACGATGTTCCATATATGGAAAAAGGCAAACTTTGGGAGCTGAATTTATATGCCAGCAACAAGCTTTCGGAACCTTTGCGGACCTATGATATATCAGCAGCTATAGAAAAAGACGAAAAATTTTCTTATGACAGTGTATATTCCATCGCCTGGAGTAAGGACGAAAAAAGTATATTTTTCGCGACTATTCGCAAAATTTTCAAATTTAATCTGGAAACAGAAGAACTCTCCTTGATTTATACCGATCCATTCGAAGAAGAGAATGACGTCAGCGACAGTGTTGATTTGAATTTGGACAGCAGCGCTCTATTCTTGTCGCCTGATGAAAAATATCTGGCTTTTGTTGATTCTTCAATAGATGAAAACGAGGAAGAAGACGCGGCTTATGAGGAGGATCCGGACGAAGCGTCTTTCAATACACTGAAAAAAATCGATCTTAAAAACAACAATGAGATTACGGAAATTTTAAGCGATAGAGGCTTGAGTTTGAAATTGCCATAAAAGAATTGACAAAATTGGATTAATAACGTACAATCAATTGCGACATTATAAAAAGATTTCCAATAAGGAACTCTTTTTTTATTGGTCAAAATTTTGCCTAACTAGTGCGGCAAAATTGAAGTAATCATTAAAATAAACAATATTTGTAACAAAAACAGAAAGGTTTTTCAGAAGTTTTGTGCGCTACTATTAATTTTATTTTCTTTGTTTGCGGCTAGGCCTTTTGCGGAAGCAGAAGACGTTCAACCGCAAAAAAACGAGGCCGTAACCCCGGAAACAGTAAGCAATCTCGATGAGATAGAAGAAGCCGCAGATTTTGCCAGTGAAATCACGGGGGTAAGGAAGGATTTTCTTATGGGCATGCTGGTGGTTGAATCGGATCTGGGACGCAATCCGGGAAAATGCACTTATAGGGAAGTGGAGCAAGGGGCAGAACAAGCAAACAACAAAGGACAGTTAAGTTCTCGCGCTTGGAATACTTTTCAGAAAAGGAGAGAAACTATTCAAGAAATCGCAAAAAGCCTGAACTATGACTATGAACAGCTCCGAGTTTCATGCAATCCTGAGGGCGTCTATGCCGGAACAGGCGGAGCTATGGGAATCCCGCAATTTATGCCGGATACCTGGCTGGAATATAAAGACAGGGTTTCCGAAATTGTCGGGAAAGACAATCCTGATCCTTGGAATCCTAAAGATGGCGTAGTCGCTATGGCACTCAAGCTTTCAGACGTGTATGGCGTG
>CAZFCX010000013.1:5250-10450 GCA_964517825.1 uncultured Bdellovibrionales bacterium | reverse complement strand
AGATCACAATCTATATGCCGAAAGAAATGCGGCTAAACTGTATCTTTCCGGCACTACATCCTGGCAATATGACTGGTATGCTAACCAAATCATATATTGGTCAAAAAACTATAGGGAACTTATCGGGTAATTTTGCAGAAAACCGTCCTAATCAAATAGGGCGGTTTTTCTTTGCGCAGCTGAAATTATTAACATTATTTTTAGCTTTTTTTGTGCTATAATATAAGCAAGGCTATGAAAAAATATCTAGCTATTTTTGTGGTTGGACTGGCTGTTTTTGCGGCAGGATATTTTTGGCTTGGGCAAAAAACGAAGAAAGAAAACATGCCCATTGGACCAGAAAAACAAGAACAGCCGGAAACTGTTAAAAATAATTCAATTGAAACAGAAACTATTTCTGAAATCACAGAGCAAAAACAGATCCAAGAAATTCCAAAAGAAAATGTCTACAAAAAAATCAAACAGACAGTTCCTTTCATAGTGCAGGCACCTTTTGGCAAATGGGAAGATCAGGATTTTCAAAATGGCTGCGAAGAAGCTGCTATGATAATGGCCATGGGCTGGATGAAGAATACTGCTGAAATTTCCACGGAAGAATCGGAAGCGCAAATTAAAGATATTATAAAATTTGAGGAAAAATTTTTAGGCTACAGCGCTGATACTGACATTTTTGATATGCAGAAAATTTTCCAAAAATATTTTGAACATAATGGAGCCGAAGCCAGAGAGAATATAAAAATTGATGATATAAAAAATGAACTGCAAAAAGGCAATATTGTTTTGGTTCCGGCTTTCGGACGGGCGCTAAAAAATCCAAACTACACTTCTCCCGGACCGATCACGCATATGCTGGTTATTATCGGTTATGATCCGGAAAGCCAGAAATTTATCACCAATGATTCCGGAACCAGAAAGGGCAAAGATTATGAATATGCCGAGAATGTTTTGTTCGAGGCTATTTGGCAATATCCCAGCGGCAAAAAACATCCAGAACCGCCAAAAGGATCTTTAAAAAAAGGATTTTTGATAATAAAGAAAAAATAATGACCACATTGCCGCAAAAAATAACATAAGAACAAACCACCATAAAACCCCGCATTTGCGGGGTTTTATGTATATTAAAGAAAATAAATTTCTTTTTCTAGAAAGAACTGCTGTATTTCTTTTTTTTGATTTACTTTTTCTGTAAATATTATTTCAGCAATCATGATAGCGAAGAAACGCGAGCTGAATATTTCTGAAGATTTTGAAGCTGTCTCTCGTTTAGGTTTTTAGATTGAGAAATGGCTTGTTCAATTAAATTCTTTGAAAATTCTACTGAAGTTCCAACGTATATTCCTCCACTGTGTCCAACATTTTTCCTGAGATAATCCTCAATGTATATTTTGTGTTCTTTTGTCAAAGTTGAATCGGGAGTTTTTTCAAGATAATTAGCTAAAGATCTTCTGGCGAGAACCGTAAGCCCGTCGCCTCTGCCTGCAGTTTCAATAAAGGAATTTTCGGTTTCCTGGCTTGAAACAGAAGGAGTTTCTTTTTTCACATCAGTTGATTTGTTTGTGTCTGTTGCTGACGCTTGATCATCTGAAGCAATTTTTGAACCCTGTTCATCAAGAACGATGCTTTCAGCCGACGATTCTTCTTCGCTTACAACTGGAGAAGCGCCTCTTTTTGAATAGGAGTAAATTCCTCCTGCGATAAGGACGACAATAATAACACTGACAATGATGCGCAAATTATCCTGGAACCATCTTTTAGCTTCCGCGGAATTTGATTGCTGTGATTCTTCTGGTGTATATTCTTCCATGGATATCACCTTCCTTTCTAGTTGTGTCTTTGCGCCCAAAGGGCGCTAAAAGACTAAATGATTAATTGTCAAAGGACGCTTGCGTTGAAGCTTTATCCCCACGCCTGTTTTTCAAAAATCAAAAATAGTTCTTAAATTTCAGCCACAAGACTATTTTGCTTTTTGGTTATCTGATAGATATTTTAAAACAGGTGTGGGGATGAGTTTCTCCTTTCAGTCTTTTAATTGTAAACCAGCGATAGTGCTCAGTCAACTGGACAAAAAGCTTCTTTTTTGGCGTAATAATGCGATTTTAGAAGAGAAAAAATATCCAAAAATTATTCAAAAAAACACAAAAAATAATTTTTCTACGGCCGGAATATTAAATATCTATGCAAATTGATATTAAACGATGTAAAAATATATTTTTTGGAAAAAATTTTTGATGAAATAAAAAAAATTTGCTAAAAAATTATTATTTTTTAACTGTGGATAACTTTTTTGCATTGCTTTTTAAAAAATACCGGTGTATAATTGTAGACAAGTGATGATATTAAAAAATATTTTCACAAAAGAAAACAAAAATTAAAAATTAAAATATTTGTTTTAAAAAAGTTCGAGTCTTACGTTTCGTTCCGTACTTTTTCTTGAGATTTTTATCAAGAGAAAAAGTACGGGGCTAACGTGTCTCGTTTCAAACTTGAAAAGAACAAATTGCTAGAGGGAGGTGACTTACTCATGGCTAAGAAAAAAGCAAAAAAGAAGGCTGTAAAAAAAGTTGCTAAAAAAGCTCCAAAAAGAAAAGCAGCTAAAAAGAAGAAAAAGAAATAAATAGACTTTAAATTGCATTGTTTGTCACAAATGAAAATTATATTTTCCTTTGTTGACTCACTAGCAATTATAAACTTTTTTAGATTACGTTTTTACTTTCCAACTTCATCGCAAGAAGGAAGGTATCAACAAACTGAAACCCCGATACGTCGGGGTTTTAGTTTTGTGTAATCTTGCAAATTCTCCATTTGCCGGCTAAGTCTTTTGCAAAAAATATTTTAGCTTGAGGAAGAATATTTCTGATTAATTTTTCCAGCGTTTGTTTTTGTTCAGGGCTGAATTCTAAAAAACAGCTTATAGTTTCCCCGCCTCGCATCGACGAGCTATCTCCGCGAGTCGAGGCGGGTAACTTATGGCTTTTAGAAATATTTTTAATTTGTTTTAAAAGTTTTTCGTAGTGTGCAAGACCGGCGTTGGCACTATACAATGCGGATTTGGGTTCATATTTTTTGACATCAACCGGTGCTGACTTATAAATTTTATCTGAAAGATAGGGAAGGTTTCCCACGATTATCATCGTAGAATTTCTAATTTCTAATTCACAATTTCTAATAAGTGGTGATAATAAATCGCCATTAAGAAAAATTATTTTTTTATCAACACCGTGATTTTTTGCATTCTTTTTGGCAATCGTGAGAGCATTTTTTGAAATATCAATGGCATAATATTTTGTATCTGGTGTTTTGCCACCGCCTTGGCGGGGTCCCGATGTGGCGGGATATTTCGTATTTTTTTCTAATTCATGCGCAATAGAAATTATAATATTTCCGCTTCCCGTACCTATATCAATTATGCAAGTTTTGTTCTTATTGTTCTTTGTTCTTTGTTCATTGATCACTGAATCTGTAATTTGTTCTGTTTCAGGGCGGGGGATCAGGGTGTTTTTGTTTACCATAAAATCCAAGCCATAAAATTCCTTGTGGCCAATAATATATGCAACAGGTTCTCCCTTCATTCTTCTCTCGATTAATTTTTTGGTTATCGTTTCTTGTTTTTTGGTTATTTTTTTCTCAGGGTGCATTAAAACAAATTCCCTCGTTTTTTTGAGGGAATAAGCGACAATAAGTTCAAGATCGAAAATATCTATTCTGCCATTATTTTTTTTTATTATTTCCTGAATTTGCATATAAAAAAGATTTAAGAATGAAGAATTATGATTGATGAAAAATTCTTAAATCATAATTCCTAAATCTTAAATCTATTATTGTTTGTTCATCTTAATTTTCGTATCTTCTTCAGTTAGAGCATCAATAATCGGATCCAAATCTCCGCCAAGAATGGTTTCAATATTGCTCCAGGACTGTTTAATGCGATGATCGGTAATGCGGTCTTGCGGAAAATTGTAAGTCCTGATTTTTTCACTGCGGTCGCCGGTGCCAACCTGGCTCTTGCGTTTGTCGCCCAACTCTTTGGCTTGCTTTTCTTCTTCAGCCTGCAGAAGGCGGGAGCGCAAAACTTTCATAGCCTTGTCTTTGTTTTTTAGCTGCGACTTTTCATCCTGGCAGGAAACAATCATGCCAGTCGGAAGATAAGTGATTCTTACGGCGCTTTTGGTCGTGTTGACTGATTGTCCGCCCGGACCGGAAGAACAGAAAGTATCGATGCGCAAATCTTTTTCATTAATGACGAGTTCCACTTCTTCGGCTTGCGGCAAAACAGCCACTGTGGCAGTTGAAGTGTGGACGCGGCCCATTTTTTCGGTTTCCGGCACTCTTTGCACCCGGTGCACGCCGGATTCGAATTTCATCTTGCTGTAAACATTAGTCCCATTAATTTCGAACACGACTTCCTTGAATCCGCCTAGTTCTGTGCGGTTGGAATTTAAAACCGACACGATCCAGCCGTTTTTTTCGGCATATTTGGAATACATGCGGAAAAGGCTGGCGGCAAAAAGCGCTGATTCATCGCCGCCGGCGCCGCCGCGAATTTCCATAATGACATCCTTGCTGTCATTAGGATCTTTGGGCAATAGCATAATTTCCAATTCTTTCTCTATAGATTCTTTCTTTTTAGCCAGCTCTATATTTTCTTCTGTGGCCATGCTTTGCATCTCAGCGTCTTCTTCCGAGTTCATAATTTCAGCATTATTTTTCATATCATGCTGAATTTTTTCCAGCTGATTAATTAGATTCATCGTCTCTTGAAGTTCTGATTGCCGTTTGCCTAATTTGGCCATTTTTTGGGGATCAGAAACAATCTCAGGGGAACTGAGTTCGGCAGTAATGTCGTCGTATTCTTTTTTGATGGCGTCTAATTGATTATTCATTTCTTTACTAATTACTAATCAAATACAAATATACTGATGTACAAAAATTACTCCTCGGATATATCCAATATATAAGTTTATATTAAATAAGGCAAATATAGATAAGATTACCAAAAATAGAGGCCTCTACAGAGACCTCTATATAGTATATATAGCTGTAAAGTTATTTCTTCTTGGCTCTCTTGGCAGCTTTCTTTTCGGTCTTCTCTTTGGCTTCGGCAGCGGCTTGGTCTGTGGCGCCAGCAGCATCGAGGACGGTTTTAACTGCACTATCATCGGCGTTGACCACCTTCGTAGCTTCGGCGGCGGCTTGGTTCGCG
>CAZFCX010000013.1:0-5240 GCA_964517825.1 uncultured Bdellovibrionales bacterium | reverse complement strand
TTTCTTTTTGCCGGCGGATTTTTCCGAGAGTTTTTTGAAACGGTCAACGCGTCCAGTGGAGTCTACCACTTTCTTTTTGCCCGTATAGAAAGGATGGCACTGAGAACAAATTTCCACGTGCATTTCTTTCTGGGTTGACCCGGTCAAAAGGACTGCTCCGCAAGAGCAGATGATTTTAGCGTCGGTATAATATTGTGGATGGATGTCTTTTTTCATGAAGTTCTCTGCGAATTACGAATCTTGTACGCCTGCCCGCCTTTGGCGGAAATATACGAATATACGTAATCCAAAATTATTATTTATAGGAAGTAATTCTAATCAAAAGTTACTAAAATAGTCTAGCATAGATGGGGGAAATTGACAAGGGGCGAGGCTGTGCTATACTAAAAAGCGTATTATTAGAGTGCTATTAATTAACAAAAAACATACTTTTTCTGGCCGAATCCTGTCCCGAAAAGGGCTCAAATTCGGGATTTTCGGCTTTTTTAAAAGGAAAAGTAGAGGATCACACCTCTTTTTTTAATGGTGTGATATAAAGGAAAATTCAGATAGGATGCCCAGGGGTGGTCTTATTTGAATCTAAAAACAATGCAGGAAAATGAAAAACAGGCAACTGAAGCAGTTGCAAAAAAAGAGAATTATTTCTCCGGGTTAGATCTTCAAAAGATCGATTGCAGTCTGGAAGAAATGATGAAGGCCGGAGTTCATTTTGGACACCAAAAGGCCAGAAGGAATCCAAAAATGGATGAATACATCTTTACAACCCGCAAAGGCATCAACATAATTGACCTTGAAAAAACGCAGGAAAAAATCAAGGAAGCCATGGAATTTATCCAAAGCCTTAAAAAGTCCGGTAAAAATATTCTTTTTGTCGGCACTAAAATTCAAGCCAAAGATTTAGTAAAAGAAGTGGCTGAAGCTTCCGGTATGCCGTTTGTCAGTGAACGCTGGCTGGGAGGAACATTCACTAATTTTAAAGTTATCAGAGGCCGTACCCGCTATCTTGTTGACAATCAGGCTATGTTGGAAAAAGGAGAATTCAAGAAATATACAAAATTCGAGCAGATGAAAAAGATTGAGGAATTGGAGAAAATGGAGAAGCGCATGGGTGGTATTAAAAATATGATGGAACTTCCGGCGGCTATTTTTGTGACCAGTGCAAAAGAAGACACCTTGGCAATTGCCGAAGCTAAAAAAGTTGGCGTACCAATAGTTGGAATTGTCGACACCAATGTCGATCCATCTCAGATCGACTATCCGATTCCGGCTAATGATGATGCAATTTCTTCACTCAAGCTTATCCTGGCTTATGCTTATAAAGCCATCATGGAAGCGTAAAAACAAAATTTTCAATTCACAATTTTCAATTTTCAATCAAGATTTCAATTTTCAATTTTTCAATGTTTAAATATTTAGTCATTAAAACATTGTAAATTGTTTAGAAATTAGAAATTGGAAATTAGAAATTTAAAAAAGTTATGTTAGAACTAATTAAAAAAATCAGAGAAAGAACCGGCGCCGGCATGGTGGCCGTAAAAAACGCCTTAAATGAAGCAGGCGGCGATGAAGAAAAAGCTATTGAAATTTTGCGCAAATTGGGCCAAAGCAAGGCGGCCAAAAGAGCCGAAAAAGAAGCTCGCGAAGGCGTGGTTGTTTCTTATGTTCATCCTAACAATCGCGTGGCATCTTTAGTGAAACTTCTTTGTGAAACTGATTTTGTGGCTCGCAACGAAGAATTTGTGGCTTTAGCCAAAGATATTGCCATGCATGTGGCGGCTATGAATCCAAAGGTTATCAAACCTGAGGATGTTGCGGCTGATTTGGTTGAAAAAGAAAAAGAAATCTGGCGCGAACAGCTTAAGAACGAAAATAAACCAGCTGAAATGATTGAAAAAATAATGGTCGGCAAGGAAAAGAAATTCCGCGAAGAATTGGCGCTTCTGACTCAGTCTTTCGTAAAAAATCCGGAAATTACAGTCGGAGATCTGATTATTGAAAAAATCGGGAAAATTGGCGAAAATATCCAGGTTGGAGAAATTTCTCGTATTGAATTATAGGATAGTATTAATTCGTATTTCCCCGACTTATCGGGGTTCGTGAAGCGAATAATAGAATTTATGCAAAAATACTCAATTCTCGTTTACAGTTGGGAACCGCTCAGGCAAGCTGCCAGCGAATTGGATCTCCAAGACGGAGATGTGGTGGTTGTTAAGGAGGATTTGTATGATGAAATTGGCATTATCCACTCAAGCGAGAATTTAACTTCCGAAAGCAAAGATGTTCCAATTGTCAGAAAGGCCACGAAGCGCGATATTGAGACAAACGAAAAAAATAAGGCGAAGAAAACCGAAATTTTGCAGCTTAGCAAAAGCGAGGTTAAACGTTTGGGGTTGAATATGAAGCTGGTGGATGTCCACGTAAGTTTGGACGGAAGCAATGCTATTGTTCTTTTTACAGCTGATGAAAGAGTTGATTTTCGGGAGTTAGTAAAGAATCTATCCAAGATTTTTCATCGCAGCGTGCGTTTGCATCAGGTTGGTTCTCGCGATGAAGCCAGAAAAATCGGTGGCTGCGGAGTGTGCGGAAGAGATCTTTGTTGCCTGAAATTTCAGGGAAATTTGCCGAGCATCTCCATAGATATGGCCAGAATACAGCAGGTGGCTCATCGGGGCAGCGAAAGGATTTCTGGCGCTTGCGGAAGGCTCATGTGCTGTCTTTCTTATGAAGCGCAGCAATATCGTGAAATGCTTCAGGGTTTTCCGGAAATTCACAGCATTGTTTCAACAAAAGAAGGAAAAGGCGAGGTAATTGAAATAAACGTGCTTACGGGAGATATAAAATTGAAAATGGATGATGGTTCTATTTCTATTATTAAAAAAAATGATTTATAATTTAAATATATGTTGAACTATATATTGCCTCCAATCATAATTATTGTCAGCGTTGCAATTCTGATTGTTTTTCTTTTTCGTAAAGCTGAAAAAATCCCTGAACAGGCTTTGACTGCTAAAGAAGATAAATCTGATCAAGAAAACAGGAAAAGCGCTATTGCTTCAGCCATTGGGCAATTTTGGCTCAAATTTTTGGAAAAAATAATGCAAAGGCTGAAGCTTATGTCGCTCAAATTCCATAATGTTAGCAATAACTGGTTTCATTCTATTCGTGAAAAAAGGCAGCAACGAGATTTGATGCAGCAGGAAAATCAAAAGAAAGAAAAAATTGAAGATATTCCGGAGGAGCAGATTGTTTTTAAGGAAACTGCAATAATAGAAGAAAAAATCCGTCCGCTGATTCGTGAAACAGCAACTCATCCTCAGAAAAATGCGATTGATAAAAACAAATTGGAAGAAGCGTTGATCAGGAGAATTGCTGTCAATCCGCGCGATATTGAAGCTTATGAAAGACTGGGCGATTATTATTTGGAAAAAGAAAACTATTGCGATTCACATGAATGTTTTAGCCAAGTTTTGATGCTAAGTCCGACACATCGCAAAGCGCGGCTCAGAATCAGAAGGCTAAAAATGATGATAAAATAAAAAAGCCGACTTAGCTCAACGGTAGAGCAACTGTTTTGTAAACAGTAGGTTTTCGGTTCGAATCCGTAAGTCGGCTCACTAGTAGCTAATTTGAAATTTTTAATTTAGAATTTTAAATCAATTTTTAATGTATTAATTTTGAAATTATAAATTTAGTCATTGAGAATTGATTGGAAATTGAAAATTGGTTATTGAAAATTTGAGCCCGTAAGGGCGATGCATGGGTAGATGGCGGAGTGGTCAATCGCAGCTGACTGTAAATCAGCCGACTTCGGTCTTCGGGGGTTCGAATCCCTCTCTGCCCACTTTAGAGAAAAGTACATTAAAAATGTTTTAGCAGAGTGGTATTTCATTATGGATGTGTTTGACTATGTAAATGAAATATTATATAATTTAAATATGAATAAAAATATTTTACTAAAATATTATATTAAGGAAAAAAAATCTGCTGTTGAGATTGCTAGAATTTTAGGTAAAAGCGAAACGGGAATAAATTATTGGATGAAAAAACATGGAATTAAGAAAAGAACTATAAGCGAAGCGGTATATTTGAAAAACAATCCAAAAGGCGATCCTTTTAAAATAAAAATTCCAGATAGTTTATATCTATCAGAATTAAAAGGCATAGGAATCGGTTTATATTGGGGCGAAGGAAATAAAAAAAATAAATATTCAATTAAACTTGGCAATACTGATCCGGCTTTAATAAAGAAGTTCATTGAATTTTTAGTAAAAATATTAGGAATAAATAAGAACAATTTGAAATTTTCTCTGCAGGTTTTCAGTGATACTGATCCAGAAAAAGCAAAAAAATATTGGATAAAATATTTAAACATAAAATCGCAGCAGTTTTATAAAAAAATTACAATAACAAAGTCAGGAAAAGTAGGTACATACAAAAAAAAGAATAAGTTAGGAGTTCTTGTTGTTTATTATCACAACATCAAACTCAGAAATATTTTAGTAGACATGTTGCCGTTGTAGCTCAGTTGGTAGAGCGTATCCATGGTAAACAATCCTGCCCGCTGTTTGGGAAACCAAGCAGTGAATCCCGAATAACGGTTAAAAGCCTAGCATGAGGTCAAGACCGTGGCCCAATTTGGGCCCGAACGACTGACAAGGGAAGCTAAGTCCAAAAGGATATGCTTAATATACAGTCTAGTCCTCTAATATATGCGAAGTTGATAAATAGAGGTATTAATGAAGGATAAGGTCCGCGGTTCGATCCCGCGCAACGGCTCCGGTATTTATAATTTTTAATTTTTTTATAGCTAAAAGCTAAAAGTTAAACATATGGCGACAAAAACTAAGGAAAATCTGGTAAAACTCAAGTGCAGTGAATGCAAAAGAATAACTTACTATACTTCACGCAACAAGAAAAAGATCAAAGAAAAATTGGAAATGAACAAATATTGCAAATTCTGCAAAAAACACACATTGCACAAGGAAATGAAATAACTATAGCGATATGTATATGTCCGCCTTTGCGGACTACTTGCGGGCTTGCCCGCCGTAGTCACGCTATGGCGTGACGAAGGCGGGATTCGTATAGTGGTAGTACGGCGGTCTCCAAAACCGTTGGCGTAGGTTCGATTCCTACATCCCGTGCATTAACAAAAACAAACTCCTTTAGGGGTTTGTTTTTGTTATTGCATAACCAGGAAACCCCGCACGCCCGAGGAGAGGTCCGAAGGAGATCCGAGG
>CAZFCX010000012.1:368-18542 GCA_964517825.1 uncultured Bdellovibrionales bacterium | reverse complement strand
GGCGTTAAAGGTTATCTCGTTTCCGGACGGGATGCAATGAAAAAAAGACTGACTGTTTTGGAAGCGACTTCAAAAAATCCGGCGGATTTTGATTTAGTGATCATTGGCACGCCAATTTGGGGCTGGAACATGTCAGTGCCAGTCCGAACATACATAACCGAACAAAAGAACAATTTCCAAAAAGTGGCCTTTTTCTGCACGATGGGCGGAACGGGGGATGACAAAGCTTTCGCAGAAATGGAACAAATTATCGGCCAAAAACCAGCGGGCACGCTGGCACTTCTGACCAGAGATGTTGCAAAGAATGATTTCGCCGAAAAATTGGAAAAATTTACGGCTGCACTATCAGCCTAATGCGAATTAAAAATAGAAGCTTCTAAAATAACTGTCGGACTGCATTTAATATAATCCAGGAATAGCGCCTGCGAAAAGTTCCGCAAAAAAACAAACGTGTAATTCCTATAATATATAATATGAGAATTGTTTTAGAGATAAATAATACAACAAACAGTCCGGTTGAAAGCGGATTTTTTGAGGCGGTGGCGGAAAAAACTTTGGCTGAAGTAAAATATGATTTTTTAAATCCGCCAGCTGGCGGAAAAAAAATAAATATCAGCTTGGCTTTGGTTTCGCCGGATGAAATAAAAAAACTCAACAAAGAATATCGGCAACAGGACAGTGTGACCGATATTTTGTCTTTTCCGGAGCACGCAAGCATTGAAGAATTGAAAAAAGCTGCCCTTAAAAACCAGGCAGAAGAATTATTTCTGGGAGAACTTATTTTGTGTTATAATGATATCAATGAATATGCTGAAAAGGAGGGGCTAAATTTGAAAAATGAGCTGGCCAAAGTTTTTTCTCACGGAATTTTGCATCTTTTGGGATTTTCGCATGGAAATGAGATGTTTGCCTTGCAGGATGTTGTTGCAGACAACACAAAGGCTTAGAAATTTGTTCTGCCAGACAGCCTGAATTTAAAAAACGAAATTATAAGTTACATCAAAAAATAAAAATTAACTCAAAAATAAGTTATAGTTCTGCCAAAGATCTAGATTTTATTTTAAAAAGTTCAAATGAAAGTGGAAAAAGAATTAGAAAAAGAAACAGAACGTTTCAGAAGAAGCTTATGCCATGCTCTGGACGGAATAAAATATGCGGTTTCTCATGAAAGAAATTTTCGTATTGAAATAATGGTTGCTTTTTTGGTAATCTTCATGATCTTTTTTTTCAAAGTGAAAAACTGGGAAGCTATTCTGCTGATCTTGATGATTATGTGGGTTCTTATTTTTGAACTTGTAAACACGGTCTTGGAAAGGGTTGTTGATATTTTGAAACCAAGAATTCATCCGTACGCGCGGCTGATCAAAGATCTTATGGCCTCAGTTGTTCTCATTTCTTCAATAGTTGCGATAATTGTAGGTGTGATAATTTTTTATCCGTATATAAGCAGTTTCATTGTCCTATTCTGCTTTTTTTGAATTGCTTGATTTTTTGCATTTATGGGCGATTTTTTGTATAATAAATTGGAGATAAACTATTCAAAAAATCAAGAAAAAAACAAAAAAGAAGCAAAAAATCGAACAGCCTGAAATATGTGTCTGGGTTTGGTTTTATGTCTGCTGGCAGCTTTTTAGACAAATTGCTTGTGCGGGATAGGAAATATTTTTAAAAAATAACACAAAAAAAGAAGTTCAATTTGGGCAAAAATACAATTCAAAATTCTATCACTAAATATGTCAAAAAATAGAGGAGATATTATTGTAGGGATCGATGTTGGCTCTTCAAGCGTACGGACTGTTGTTGCACAAAAGATCCGGGGAGAAGACGAATTGAGAGTAGTCGGTGTTGGCTCGGCGCCTTCAGTTGGGATTAGGCGCGGGGTTATTATTGACGTGGAAGATGTGATCAAGTCGATCAATGAATCATTGGAATCGGCGGAAAAAATGTCAGGAGTTAATGTCAAAAGCGCAATATTGAACATTGGAAGCGGCGATATTGATTTTCAGGAATCCAAGGGAGTGGTGGCTGTCGGCCGAGCGGATGGAGAAGTAACAGAGGATGACATTAACAGAGTTATTGCTGAGGCCCAAAACGTGCCTTTGCCTATGAACAAGGAAATAGTGCATATAATTGCTCGCAAATACAGACTGGATGATAAGGATAATATTAAAGATCCATTGGAAATGAAGGGGGTGCGATTGGAAGCTGATGCGCTGCTTATTGAAAGTTCCAGCACGAATATAAAAAATATAAGCAAGTGCATGTATCAGGCAAACATTGAAATTGATGATTTGGTTTTGGAACCTTTGGCGGCGGCTAAAGCGGTTTTAACGAAAAAACAAAAAGAACTAGGCGTGGTCTTGATTAATATTGGTGGCGGAACAACATCCATAGCGGTTTATGAAGAAGGCGATTTTGTTTATACTGCAATTCTGCCTGTTGGAGCAGGACACATTACCAATGACATCGCTATTGGACTCAGAACATCTATAGATGTGGCAGAAAAAATAAAACTAGAATACGGAAGCGCTCTTTCAAAAGAAGTTAATAAGAAAGAGGGGATTGATCTTTCGCAAATAGATTCCAGAGAAGAAGGTATTATTTCCCGTTATCATGTGGCGGAAATTATCGAAGCCAGATTGGAAGAAATATTTTTGTTAGTTCAGGCAGAATTGAAAAAAATTGGTAAAGCCAATCTGCTTCCTTCGGGCGCAATTTTGGTGGGCGGTGGAGCAAAACTTGTGCATGTTACTGAAATAGCCAAAGAAATATTGGGTTTGCCAATCCAGATCGGTTTTCCAACTGGCTTCAAGGGAGTTTTAGATAAAATGGATGATCCTTCTTTCGCAACTGTTGCTGGACTTATTTTGTGGGAAAAAGAAAAAAACACCTCCCAAAAAGATGGACTTATGGGTTTTAAATCTTTAGAATCTTTATCTCGTCCAGCTGAATATACGGTAAATAAAATGAGCGGCTGGCTGAAAAAATTCTTGCCCTAGCATAATGTTGCTTATTTAAAGTCTAAATTAACCAGGTTGACACATGGGCTTGAATTGTGATAGATTTAATTACTGGATAAATATGATTTTTAGGCAAAGTCTACTGCTTAAGTAGGAATTTGAAAAACAAACTGTTTTTCGCAAACAGTTTGGCGAAAGGGAAAATAAAAAATAAAAACAAAAGGGTGCAATTTCGGAATAAACTAATTTATATATTTGATCATGATTTTTTGAAAAATCATGCTCGTTGAAAAAATATGGCAGAAATCAAGCCCGAAATAGAAACATTTGCAAGAATCAAAGTTGTCGGTGTCGGCGGATCCGGAAATAACGCAATCAGTCGTATGATCGACTCTAAAATAAAAGGAGTTGAATTCGTTGCGATCAATACGGATGCTCAAGCCCTGCATCACTCCAAAGCGTCGGAAAAAGTCCACATCGGAAAAAATCTTACCAAAGGTTTAGGCGCCGGCATGAATCCGGAAATCGGAAGGCAAGCCGCTGAAGAAAACAGAGATGAAATTCAGGAAGTCCTTAAGGGTGCTGATATGGTTTTTGTAACTTGCGGCCTCGGTGGAGGCACGGGCACAGGCGCTGCTCCAGTAGTAGCGGAAACTGCCAAAGAACTTGGCGCACTGACAGTAGCCGTTGTCACGAAACCTTTTGCTTTTGAAGGAGCCCAAAGAAGAATGCTGGGCGAAGAGGGATTGCAAAATCTAAAAGACAGAGTTGACACCCTGATTACAATTCCAAACGACAAACTTCTTTCAATTATCGATCGAAAAACAACGCTTATAAACGCATTTCGCATTGTCGATGATGTTCTGAGACAAGGCGTGCAGGGGATTTCCGATCTTATCACCAAGCCGGGCATTGTTAATGTTGATTTCGCCGACGTTCGGGCAATTATGCAGGATTCCGGCAGCGCTCTTATGGGAATTGGCGTCGCCAGCGGGGACAACCGGGCTTCTGAAGCAGCCCGCACTGCCATCAATAGTCCGCTTCTGGAACTTTCCATTGACGGAGCCAAAGGCGTGCTGTTTAATATCTCAGGTTCGAGCGATTTGGGAATGTTGGAAATAAATGAAGCCGCCAATATTATCACGGAAAGCATCGATCCGAATGCCAAGGTTATTTTCGGGGCAGTGATTGATGATCAGATCAAAAAAGGCGAAATTGTTGTAACAGTGGTCGCAACCGGATTTGATGTCGAAAGAGCTTCAACAGAAGGCTCGATTATAAATAGATTAGTAGCGAACAAAGCTGCTGAATTGAACAAAAAACAGAAAGAAGAAATTAAAAAAGATGAGATTGAAGACAGGGTAACTTTTCCGACCAAAAAACTTTTTGAACCGAAGATGATTATTGAAGAAAAAATTCAGCCGCGGCCAGTCAACATTTCTTCCAGCTCAAAAGATGATGATAAAGAAGATGAACTTGAAATTCCTGCTTTCATCAGGAGAAAAATGGAAAAATAAGCGCATCAACATATATCTACAAAAAATACCCTGATTTGTCGGGGTATTTTTTTATCAGCCGGAATTTTATTGGAATTAGGCAACAGTAATGTTTGGGTGTATAATATAAATATGATTTCAATAGAATTTTTAAGACAATTTCGTGTTGGACCGTTTGCTATTTTTGATTTCGTAGTGGCCTACGGAGGACTGCTTTTGTTGTCGCCGATCATCATAAGACTCCTGCAAAAAGTTCATGTCCAAATGACGTGGATCAATATTATGTGGCTGGTCTTGCCGCTATCAATTATTGCGCATGTTCTGACCGGTCATTACACGCCGTTAACTAAGATGTTTTTGAATCCGTCAAACTATTACTTTTTAAAAATATTAATAGTGTTTATGGTTTATATGGGTTTTCGGAAAGTCATTTGGTAGCGCGTGAGATAAATTTTTTAAAAAGATGAAAGGGGAATCATCAAAAGGGGATGGTTCTTTTATTATTTGTGGGCGTTTGAAAGTTAGCACTGCTCCGCAAGTTTTGCAGGATTTTGCGCTGTGGATAACTCTGGAAAAGCCCTAAAAATGGACTCTTGGCAAATATTTGACTTGTGGTATAATAGAGCGTACATACACAAGATATAGTGGTTTTAGTAGGAAAAGTGAAAGTTGTGAATATTAAAATTGTAATATTGTCAAGCGGTCTTTTAAATAAACATTAAAAGTAAAATTTTGAATTTAGAATTTTGAATTTTGATTGAATTTTAAATGCTTTAATGAATTGAAACATTAAAACATTGTGATTTAATTAGAAATTAGAAATTGGAAATTAGAAATTTATTTATATATGATTTGCCCATTTTGCGGACACAACGAAACAAAAGTTGTTGATTCGCGCGACACAAATGACGGAAAAGCCATCCGCCGTCGGCGCGAATGCGAAAAATGCCAGGCGCGTTTCAGCACCTATGAAGAGATGGAAATAATGAAGCTCACAGTAATAAAACGCGATGGCAGCCGGCAAGACTATGATCGTCAGAAAATTGAGATTGGGATCCACAAGGCTTTGGAAAAAAGGCCGGTCAGCGAAGAAAAGGTCAACAAGCTTATCGGAGACATAGAATACGAAATTCATTCCAAAGAAGTGATTGAGATAACCAGTAAAGACATTGGCAAGATAGTGTTGGAAAAGCTGAAAGAAATCGATGATGTAGGCTATCTCCGCTTTGCTAGCGTTTACAAATCGTTCAAAAGCGCGGACAGTTTCCGGAAAGAAGTTGAAAAAATGTCTGTTCAAGACGGATCTGCCTAGAGCAAAGAATCAAATAATTAACAAATTCTAATTTCTGGGGGATAAATAATTAACTTAAAGAAAAAGGGGCCAATCAAAAAGGATATGAAAAAACAAAAAAAACCAAAAAAATCGACAGTAGCAGCAAAACCAAAAAAACCAAAAGTAAAAAATTTGATCAGAAAAATCGTGAAACGCAGCGGAACCGTTGTTCCTTTTGACAAAAAGAAAATATTAATTGCCATCGGCAAAGCTTTTGCGGCTACGGGAGAAGGAAGTGTCAAAGATGCCAGAAAGGTTACCGAAAAAGTTTTACAGCTTTTAAATAAAAATTATAAAAAAGGAGAAACTCCTAGCGTTGAACAGGTTCAGGATGTGATTGAAAGAGTTTTGATGGTGCTTGACTTTGAGGAAACCGCCAAGGCCTACATTCTGTATCGCGAACAACACAGAAAAATTCGTGAAACCGAAGAATCTTTGGATGAAGCTGTCAGCTTGGTGGATAAATATATTCAGGAAATAGATTGGAAGGTCAAAGAAAATGCCAACATGGCTTATTCTTTGCAAGGTCTTAATAATTACGTCGCTTCCATTGTTAGCAGCAAATATTGGATGAACCGGGTTTATACCAAAGAAATCCGTGAAGCACATGAGGGCGGCGATTTTCATATCCACGATTTGCAGCTTATTGCCGCTTATTGCTGCGGCTGGGATTTGCAAGACTTGATCCGCCGGGGATTTACCGGAGTTGCGGGTAAGGTTGCCTGCAAGCCGGCCAAGCATCTCGGATCTATTCTGGGCCAAATGGTGAATTTTATCTATACGCTTCAAGGTGAAGTGGCTGGGGCGCAGGCTTTTTCCAATTTTGACACGCTGCTGGCTCCTTTTGTGCGCCATGACAAGCTGTCATATGCTCAAGTCAAACAGGAAATTCAGTCCTTTGTCTTCAATATGAATGTTTCGACGCGCGTGGGCTTTCAAACTCCTTTTTCGAATATAACAATGGACATAACCCCGCCGAAAACACTGGCCAAAGAAGCTGCTGTTATCGGAGGAGTGCCACAAAAAGAAACTTATGCCGATTTTCAGGAGGAAATGAATATGATCAATCGGGCTTTTGCCGAAGTTATGACAGAAGGCGATGCTAACGGCCGAATTTTTACTTTTCCGATTCCAACCTATAACATTGCCAAAAATTTCGATTGGAATGACAACAGGTTTGACGCTATCTGGGAAATGACTGCAAAATATGGCATTCCGTATTTTGCGAATTTCGTAAATTCGGATATGGATCCGGACGATGCGCGCTCAATGTGCTGCCGTCTCAGACTAGACAATCGCGAATTGCACAAGCGCGGCGGCGGACTTTTCGGCGCCAATCCGCTGACTGGTTCAGTCGGAGTAGTCACGATCAACATGCCGAGACTCGGATTTGTTTCCAAAAACAAACAGGATTTTTTTAAAAAACTCGATGAATTAATGGATCTGGCTAAAACCAGTTTGGAAACCAAAAGAAAATTGGTTGAGAATCTCACGGAGCAAGGGCTTTATCCATACACCAAGTTCTATTTGGACGCGATCAAAATGCGGCGCGGGGAATATTGGGCTAACCATTTTTCAACCATTGGTTTGGTCGGTATGAATGAATCTCTGATAAATTTAATCGGCAAAGACGTGACAACTAAGGAAGGACAAAAGCTGGCTGAAGAGATTTTGGTGCACATGCGGGAAAGAATTACGGGCTATCAGGAAGAAACCGGCAATCTGTATAATTTGGAAGCAACTCCGGCTGAAGGCACAGCCTATCGTTTGGCGCGCATGGACAAGGCCAAGTTTCCAAAAATTATTTTTGCCAACGACAACGCGGTTAAAATTGAAAATGCTGAACCATATTACACCAACTCATCACAACTCCCGGTCTATTTCACTGAAGACATTTTTGAAGCGTTGGATCTGCAGGAAAATTTGCAGACAAAATACACAGGCGGCACGGTTCTGCACGGATTTTTGGGAGAGAGAATTTGGGACATAAATATGGTGAAGAATCTAGTCAGAAAAATTGCCGAAAACTATGCCTTGCCGTATTTTACGCTTTCGCCGACGTTCAGCATCTGTCCGGTGCATGGCTATCTGGCAGGTGAGCAGCATGTTTGTCCGAAATGCGTAGTTGAACAGAAAACCGAAGTCTATTCGCGGGTAGTTGGCTATATCCGTCCGGTGCAGCAGTGGAACAAGGGTAAACAAGCCGAATTCAAAGACAGAAAAACATTTGTTCCCGTGTCTGCAGGCACCGGCAAAAAGAAAAAATAATCAGATTTAGATAATTAAAAAAACAAAAACAAAAATATGGAAAAATACACGTGCCATGATTGTGGCAAAGCAATCCAAAATGACGAAGAATATATGCCCTATAAATTTGGCAGTGAAATATATGTAAAGTGCAAAGCTTGCCACAAAGCTGATCCGGTTCTGAGAAATTTTAGAAAGACGGAAGTTTATTCTCGGGTAGTGGGTTACATCCGTCCAATCCAACAATGGAACAAAGGAAAGCAAGCGGAATTTATTGATAGAAAAGAGTTTATAGTTAATCAGCTGGCCTGTTGCTAAAAAAAGTTAAAAGAAAAAGATAGGGGCAATAATCTTTTAGGGGTTATTGCCCTAAATTTTCAAAAGATATGAGAATTGGTGGCTACCAAAAATTAACCCTTATTGATTATCCAGGGATTATTGCTACAACGGTTTTTACGGTTGGCTGCAGTTTTCGCTGCCCGTTTTGCCATAATCCGGAACTGGTCAAACGCGGAGCGTTGGGAATCGAATATAGTCAGAAAATGGAAAAAGAATTTTTTGCGCACCTCGAGAAACGCAAAGGCAAATTGGAAGGCGTCTGCATAACCGGCGGCGAGCCGACAGTCCAGCCGGACATCATTGAATTTATTCAAAAAATAAAAAATCGGGGTTATTTGGTGAAGTTGGACACTAATGGCACGCGGCCGGATGTGCTCAAAAAACTTTTGGATCAGAAACTTTTAGACTTTGTGGCGATGGACATCAAGCATCAGCTTAAAAAGTATGACAAAGCTACGGGCGTCAAAGGTCCCGCCTCGACTCGCGGAAACGACCACTCGTCGACGCGAGGCGGGGACAAAAAAAGAATCAAGCTCAGTGTTAATCTGATTATGAATTCGAGCGTGCCTTATGAGTTTAGGACCACAGTTGTGCCCGGAATCCATGAAGAAAAAGATTTTCTGGAAATTGCCAAATGGATCAAGGGTGCGCGGGCCTATTATCTTCAGGAATACCGTGAAAAAATTATTTTGGACCCCAAGCTTAAAAAGAAAACCAAAGGCAAAACTTTGGATCTGAAAAAAATCAAAAAAGCTATTGAAAAATATTTCTCCAAAGTTGGAATCAGGGAAAATAATTAAAATAAAAGTACCCATCTTCATATGTACCTAAAAAAAGTTGTTAGGCTGGTTTTTTGCAGCCAAGTGTACAAAGAAGTTACTTTATGGTATAATGTAAGCACTTAATAATAAAAACAAAAACCTATGTCCAAAAAAATCTTAATCAGCCTAATTTGCTTGATCGTAGCCATCACTATCTTGGTAATCGGCATCTTGATCGGAAAAAGATTCTCCGATAACTCAGCCGTAAATTCCGAAAATATCCAAAAAGAAGCTTTCCAAGCCGGCTGGGATGCCGCCAAAACCAAATTCAACAAGGTATATTCCCAAATACTTCTCCCGGACAGCATCACTAATAATATTATCATCGGCGTGATTCATGAAATAGACGGAAACAAGCTGAAAGTTGCCATCCGGTCCACTGATCCCCTGAACGATGCGACACCATCTGGAATTAAAACAATCACAGTCTCTGACAGCACGAAAATAGCTGTGAGTGTGCCGCAAGATCCGGAAGCAATCAAAAAGAAAATACAAGAAGGAGATTTTGATTCAGCGTCAATATTGCCGGAATACCAAGACTCCAAACTCTCCGACCTTAAAGTCAACCAATTCGTAATGGTTTCTGCCACTAAAGACAATAATGAATTAATAGCTACGGAAATAAAAGCCAACTATGTCGACCCCAAAGCTATCCCGGAAAAATCAGCCACAACCCAGGAATAAAGTTGAATATATATATAAAATCATATAACTTTTATGGAAATCTTTCTCAAAAATGCAAAAAATCTGATTATGCCGGTGGTTTTGGCTTGTGTTTTTGCTTTGAATGTTGGGACAATTCAGGCAGCGTGTTTTTGGGTTTGCGACAATTTTGCACCTTGTCCTTCAGGATATAGTGTTTATACAAACCAAATGCTTCCATGGCCATGGAGTCCATATGGTTGGGCTTGTTTTCCTTGCGGCGGATATTGTTGGCTTCCTGGTGGCGGTCATGCCGCTGGTCCTGTATGCGCTACCGGTCCTTATTCTGGTTGTATTGATATAGGTCCGTATTGCACTCATTATGCATTTGTTTGCAATGGCGAATGCGATCCTGCTCATTTTAAATGCAAGGTTGGAAACCTAATAAACCTAGGCAATTTGCCAAATGATGCCGGATGGTATTGGGATTGTGGGGGAGTAAATGGCGGCTTTACTGATCATTGCTCTGAAACTAATTGTGCTCCCAACACTTGCGTAGGACAAACCTGCACCAATCCTTCCGGAGTAGTGCCAGGGACGAAACAGCCTGATTGGAAAGTTGTTTGTTCTAAATCGGATGTCACTTGCACACAAGAAGATTGTGAATCAACCATTCCGCGCTGGTCATATGACTGTAAAAAAGTTGACCAAGCATGCGGCCTGGGGGAAATAGCCTGCAATGATAGCGATTGGGAAATATGTCGGCAAATGGATCGGGGAACTCAAACTTGCGGTGCCTGTCCCAGAAATGACGGAGGTTGGAAAGAAGTGAAACCTGATTAAAGCGATAAAATAATAGCAAACAAAATGCGGATTACTCCGCATTTTTGCATCAACGAAAATTAATTAAAAACTTATTGATTTATGCGAGTTTATGTAAAAGTTTCCCCAAGGTCTTCTAAGAATGAGGTTGTTAAGGTCTCGGATGGGGAATACAAAGTAAAACTCACAGCGCCGCCGGTTGATGGACAAGCTAATGCGGCCTTAATTGAAATTCTAGCTAAATTTTTCAAGGTGGCTAAAAGCAGAATTAAAATTGTTGGCGGAAAAACAGCTAAAATAAAAATAGTGGATGTTGCATAGGAGATTATATGAAAAATATTTGATATAATAGACGCATGAGCAAATCACGCGTCTTTTTTATTATTCTCTTAGCATTTATCGCCGGAGTTTTTGTGCGCTCTTTTTGGGAAGCAGACCCAATCATTTGTTGGATATTTATTGTTGCGAGTATCATAATGGCGGCGGTTTTTTATAAAAACAAAAATGTTTTAATTGTTTCTTTTGCAATTTTCTTTTTTATTATCGGTTTTTGGCTGACGCAAAGTAAAATAGTTGCAACCCAAAATTTAGAACTGGACGAGCAAAATTTCCAAGGCGAAGCGCTAGTGCTTAAAAGTTCGCCCGGAACTTACGGGCAAAATTTAATTGTGAAAACAATGGCGGAAAAAACGAAACTTTTGGTGCAAGTTCCGAAATATCCGGAATACAATTACGGTGATTTGTTAGATATTAATTGCACCTTGAAACCCATAGAAAACAGAGACGCTGATTTTGACTACAAAATGTATATGGCGAAAGACGGTATTTTGTATCAATGCGACAAAGAAAAAATAAATTTGATGGGCAAGAATAAAGGTAATTTTTTCTTAAATAAAATTTTTCTTGTCAGAAATTTATTGCAAGAAAATGTTCGCAAAGTCATTCCCGAGCCGGAAAGAGCTTTGGCGGATGGAATTTTATTTGGCGGAAGCGGCCAGCTTTCCAAAGAAATCCAAAATGAATTTTCTCAAACCGGCATGACTCACATCGTGGCAGTTTCCGGATATAATGTGACGATTATTGCGGAATATTTGATCATCATCGGCATTTGGCTGGGTCTTTGGCGGAAAAAAGCGGTTTGGTTTGCGATTTTCGGCATAGTTTTGTTTGTGATCATGATCGGACTGCCATCTTCGGCGGTGCGCGCAGGCGTCATGGGCACGCTTTTGCTTTGGGCGATGAAAAATGGACGCTTAGCCAACAGTGAAAACGCCATCATTTTTGCGGCAGCAGTGATGCTGCTTTTGAATCCGTTGCTGTTGCGCTGGGACATCGGATTTCAGCTTTCTTTTTTGGCTACGCTGGGAATTGTCATGACGTCGCCGCTTTGGGAAAAAAGTTTCATCAAAAAGAACAAAGCGCTGGGAATTTCAGAGATAATTGCGCTTTCGCTCAGCGCCCAGGTTTTCGTGTTGCCGATAATCGCGTATAATTTTCATATAGCGTCGCTGATTTCGCTTTTAGCTAATGTGCTGATTCTGCCGATTATTCCGCTGGCGATGCTTTTAGTTTTTTTGGTTTCAATCTTTGGGTTTATTTTCGCTCCTTTGTCGCTGGTTGCAGCCTGGTTAGCTTTTGTGCCCCTGACTTATGTTATAAAAATCGTGCACATATTGGCTGAATTTCCATGGGCAAGTGTTGAGGTAGAAAAAGTTAGTGTTTGGTGGATTATAATATATTATAGTGTTTTGGCGGGAGGAATATGTTTATTAAGAAAGAAATTTAGAATTTTGAATTCTTAATTTCGAATCAAATCTGAATGATAGAATGTTTAAAGAATTAAAACATTCAAAATCCATTCGAAATTCAAAATTAGAAATTAATATTTGTTTATGCAAAATCGTAAACTAATCTATTCAACTCTAATATTATTAATTATTCTGGCGGCTATTGTTGCTAGCATAATTTTGGCATCGCATAAAAACGGTCTGAATGTCTATTTTCTAAATGTCGGGCAAGGTGATTCAATTTTGATTTCTGAGGGGCAAAATCAAGTGCTGATTGACGGCGGCCAGGATGGCAAATTGCTGCTGCAAAAGCTGGGAAAATATATTCCGTTTTGGGATCGTAAAATTGAAATAGTAGTTTCCACACATCCGGATCAAGATCATATAGGCGGACTAATTGACGTTTTTAGGGCGTATAATATCGAAACGATTATCAAAACCAACGCTAAAAGCGATTCTGAGGTCTACAAAAAATTGGAAGAAGAAATTACAACAGAGAATGTTCAAAAAGTTGAAGCTAAAAAAGACCTGAGCATAAAATTTTCCAATGATGCATTGGCCGATATTTTGTTTCCTACAAATTCCATTCCGGAAGCTGTTGATGATGCCAGCAACGACAATAGCGTTGTCATTAAATTAATTTATGGCGAAAATTTATTTCTTCTAACCGGCGACCTGCCGGATGTGCAAGAAACAAATCTTATCCGCAGCGCATTAGCTGAAAATTCGTTAAATTCGCAAATTCTCAAAGTTTCTCATCACGGTTCCAAATATTCGACCAGCAATGAATTTTTGGATGCTGTGAAGCCGCGGGACGCCATTATTTCGGTGGGAAAAAATAATTCCTATGGCCATCCGAATCAGGAAACTTTGGACAGACTGATTAAAAAGGGAATAAATATTTTCCGGACTGATGAGATAGGGGACATTGTTTATAAATGTACGAATATTAATTCGCAATGCGCCAAAGTTGCCAATTGATTTTTTTTGTGATAAATTATAAAGAAGTAATTAAATTAATTTACAAACGATATGAGAAATCCAGCAATAAAAGAAAGATCGTTGGTTATTATTAAACCTGATGGTGTTCAAAGATCGTTAATAGGCGAGATTATTAGAAGATTGGAAAGAACAGGTTTGAAATTTACAGCTATGAAGCTGACTGTTTTAAATGAAGAAAATCTTTGGAAACATTACAATAAAAACGATGAATGGTTTGAAAAAAAAGGCGGCAATATTCTTAAGGAACGTGAAGCCAAGGGCTTGCCTGTTGAAAAATCAGCGATTGAATATGGCAAGGATATATTGCGTCATCTCATTGCTTTTATGACGTCTGGTCCGGTTATTGCAGTGGTAATTGAAGGCAATCAGGCGACAGGAATTGTTTCCAAAATTGTAGGAGGAACAGAACCATTAACTTCTGATATTGGAACAATTCGCGGAGATCTGACAATTGACTCTTATGCTTTGTCTGGCATTGACGGTCGAGCTGTCCGAAATCTTGTGCATTGTTCAGAAAGTCCGGAAGAAGCCGAAAGAGAAATAAAACTTTGGTTTAAAGAAGATGAGATTTTCAAATATAGCCTTATTCAAGATAGAATACTTTATGATGTAAACCTGGATGGAATTTTGGAATAGCTTTTAGCTGATAGGTTTTAGCTTTTAGGAAATTCGAAAAATACAAAAGTATATAAGCTCCAACCCCGGGGCTTTTTTGACAGAAAAATACGATTTTGTTAGAATGCATATATGAAAAATTATTCAGCAAAAAACCTGTTTTGGTTTAATCTCTTTTTTAAGAGATTTTATTGGCTGGGTAATAATGCATAAAAGAATTGTGTATAATATGTAGCATTAGAAGCCCGGCCTAAGTCGGGATTTTTTGTTGTTTTAAAAAAGAATAAGGGAGGAAAATTTATGGCGACTATAATAGTAGGTGTCTATGATAATTCTGAAAAAATAAGAGACAAGTTAAGATTGATAAAAGGAATTTTCGGGGTGACAGAGGAAGTGAAAGGATACAGGATAGAAGTTGATAAAAATTTTATTAAATCAGTGATTAAAAAAATCAAGAAAATGAAAAACTTGGCTATTTTAGCAAAAAGCAATTAGTTGCTTTTTAAACCAATTTTTTAAGGAGGGGGAAAATGAGTAGTAAAAAAAGTTCTAAAGAACATTTTTGTGTTAACTCAAATGTGTGCGATATCTGTAATGGAGCTTTTATCGCACGGGGTAAAGTCGAAAAAAAAGGAGCTGAAAATAATTCTCAAAAAAGACGCAGCAAAAAAGGGGTATATTTTGTTCAGCACATAACCTGGCAGACCTAAAATAGGAACTGGGGCTGTAAAAGACAAGACGGGATTTCAAAATTGAGATCCCGCTTTTTTTATTGTCCTAATTTTGCTATGCTACGTATATAACCATAAAGGCAAACTATTATGCGGCAACGCGCAGCAGGCATTATCATCCAAGACGTAAAAATTCTATTATTACACCGACATAAGTCCGGTAAGGTTTATTATATAATTCCGGGAGGGGGAATAGAAAACGGAGAAACGCCGCAGCAGGCAGCCAAGCGCGAAATCAAAGAAGAAACTGATTTGGACGTAGAAATAGGTGAACTGATTTGCGAGATAACAGGAGGATACGGCTATCCGGAATATTTTTTTGCGGTGAAAAATATTCAAGGTGAAGCGCGGCTTGGCGGAGAGGAGCTGGAAAAAAACTGCGAGGAAAATCATTATGCAATCGCTTGGATTGAACTCAACAAAATTTCAGAGACAAAGCTACTGCCGCCGGAAATAAAAAAAATAATTATAGAAAAATATTGCAAATAAATATTTGCCACTTTCAAAAGAAGAATTTTTCAGAAAATCGCTTACACTTTACAATGCTGACGTTGAAAAGTATAATACTTTGATCAAGCAATAGCATGAGTTTTTTCATGCCGAGGCACATAATTGATTTTTGTCAGCCTATGAATTTTATCAAAAAAATAACTCTCAAAAACGAGAAAATTGAATATAGCGTGCGCAAGCACCGTAAGGCAAAAAGGCTGAAAATAGCCATTTCTTGCGATGGAAACTGTATGGTGACGTTGCCGTGGCGCATGAGCCTGTGGGACGCGGAAAAATTTATCCAGCAAAATTCCCAGTGGGTTTTGGACAAAATGAAAGCTATGAAAAAAATCGGCCGCAAAAGTCTTTTTTCTCGAAACAACAGGCAAGAATATTTGCGCCTCAGGGAATATGCCCGGGATTTTGTGACCAGGCGCTTGGAAAAATACAGCGAATTTTACGGATTTGAATATAAAAGCGTGGCGATTCGCAACCAAAAAACCCGCTGGGGCAGCTGCAGTTCCAAAAGCAATCTAAATTTTAACTACAAAATCATGCTTTTGCCGCAGCGTCATGCCGACTATATCATTGTGCATGAACTTTGCCATCTTAAAGAATTCAACCACTCTAAGCGTTTTTGGAATCTGGTGTCTCAAGCCATTCCGGAATACGAGAAAATAATCAAACAATTAAAAGTTCTCTAAAAACCGTCTAGCCAAAGACGGTTTTTTTGTGGCTAATTCCGTGATACAATATAAACATAAATTAATAAATAAAAATATGAACAAAAAAATAGCTAGCGAAATTGCGGTCGGAATAATTTTACTTCTAGCAATAATAATTGGAGGAATATTTTGGGTACAAGAAATTAAACAGATGCAAATAGAAACAGCAACACCAGTTGTACAAACCTCAGTAATCCAACCTGCAAAACAGCCACAAGCACAGCCAGTAAATGAAACCATGAATTGGCAGACGTACAGAAATGAAAATTTGGATTTAGCGTTTAATTATCCAAATAATTGGAAGCTTTCGAAAGAAAAAACTTTTTTTGAATCAAAAACTTTTCAAATTGGTTTTGCTACAGACGACGGTGATGAAGTCAATATTTATGGTAATAATAGTATAAAAGTCGGAGATATATATGGCGGATTTGGAGAATGTGCAAAATATTATAAAAGTCTTGGTGAATTTTGTGGAGAAAATAAATGTATAGAAATCAATAAAGAAACTGAAATGGCCTATGAATCACCAATGATAGGAGAAAGGGTTTATCTAGCGTATGTGTATACTATGTTAAGCAAGAATTATCCATTTATATGTGCAGAAGCTACTATTAATGAGATGTATAACATTGTTGATCAACGATATAAAAATGGCCAACAACTTTTCGGCGATTCAAAGGGCGGACAGGATATTCAAGCTTATATTGCAAATAATGCAATTAATGAAAAAATGAATAGTTATGTTGCTAATTTGACAAAATTTGCAGAAAGCATTGCACCGGCAGTAGAAAAATAGAGAATTGCAGGAGAGAGCTATCCCTTGCTGGTTTTTGTTATATAATATAAGTAAGAAAAAGTAAAAATATTAATTTTTAAAAATTTTATGCATAAACTATTTCTCGACATCGAAACATTGCCGGCGGCGGAGAAGGATCAAGAAACTTTAAAAATGCTTTTTGATAAAAAGCACGATGAATTTGATCAGGAAAAATTTGATGAATTTTTGTCCAAAACCAGTTTTGACGGCGCTTTCGGACAGATACTTTGCGTCGGCTATGCAGTGGATGATGATCCGGTAAAGTATTTTTATAACGAAAACAATGAAAAGAAAACCTTGCAGGAGTTTTGGGATTTGGTCCAGGCGCTCAGCATTGCGCCACGCAATCCGCAATATCCGGACTATGGTTTGCTTTTTGTGGGGCACAACGTGATGGATTTTGATTTGAGATTCATCTATCAGCGTTCAATTGTTTTGGGAGTGAAGCCAGCCTATGAAATCAGTTTTGCCAGATACAGGAACTATCCAATTTTCGACACTATGAAAGAATGGATGAAATGGGCAAACAGCGGCGTCGGTTTGGAGTATCTGGCATTGGCGCTCGGAATTCCATCGCCCAAAGACGGCATTGACGGATCGCAAGTGGCCGAGTTTCACAGAAAAGGCAAAGACAAAGAAATCTGCGAATATTGCCAGCGTGATGTTGCCACCACGCGGGATGTCTATCGCAAAATGACTTTTGAATCAAAATCGCAAACCCTGTTCTAAATATATATAAATCAAAATTGTCATAAATAGTTCGCTCCATTGTAGTAAATCTATATGCAAGATTAATCTAGATGGAGGTGTGTTTTATGAAACAATTGACTATAATTGATTGGATTGCCTTAGTATTAGTGATCGTAGGTGCCATCAATTGGGGCTTGGTCGGTGTTTTTAAATTTGATTTAGTAGCCAGCATTTTCGGCAGCATGTCGATTATTTCCAGAATAGTTTATGATTTGGTGGGCTTGGCTGGACTCTATCTGATTTTTGTTGTCGGAATGATACAGCGCAAAGAATAAAGAGAATTATTTTTAAAATCACTTCAATAAAAAATTCCCTGCCATAAGCGGGGAATTTTTGAAAAGCATCGATTGAATTATTTGGTTTCTTTCTTTTTCAGGCATTTGGTGCAAACCTTGGCTTTCTTGCCGTTGATTTTTTTGCTCTGAAGATTGATGGAAAATTTTCTTTTGGAAGCAATGTTGGAATGGCTGCGTGAATTTCCGGAGGTTGTTCCGCGACCGCATACGCTGCATGTTCGACTCATATATTTGTGTAATGTATAAATGTTGATTAATTACGAATTTCATTGTACTATATATATCGTACTTTGGCAAGAGTA
>CAZFCX010000012.1:0-358 GCA_964517825.1 uncultured Bdellovibrionales bacterium | reverse complement strand
TTGTTCCGCGACCGCATACGCTGCATGTTCGACTCATATCATTTAAGCATCTTAACATGTTAACATATTAACATATTAACAAAAACCAAATGCTAATATGCTGAAATGCTAATATGCTAAAATGTCACAATTGATTAATTACGAATTTCATTGTACTATATATATCGTACTTTGGCAAGAGTAGCCAACAAACAGTGAACAAAGAACAAGGAACAATATACAAATTAAGAAACATTGAGTAATGAGAGGTAGTTTTTTACTGATCGTTGGTCATTGATTCTTGATCATTGAATAATATGGACCTAAACTCAATCATTCTCATCGGTTTTTATATCGCAATTCTTATTTACACCATTAT
>CAZFCX010000011.1:5230-18654 GCA_964517825.1 uncultured Bdellovibrionales bacterium | reverse complement strand
CAGAGTTTCGCACTGTGGATGCGAAGGTTGGGGGTTCGAATCCCCTCGCTCACCCAGAAGGGGATTTTTAGCGAAGACTTTGTCAAAATTAGCTTCAAATTGGCTGATTTTGAGAGGTTCGAACGCTTTATAAATTGTATTTATCTCTTTTGCCGCCTTTTCCATCAGGACAAGTGGTTTTTGGATTGATATCGAGAGGATCTGGTCTTTTAGGGTGAGGTTCGAACCAAGCGCGGCGAGTATTTCCTTTTTGTCGTCCAGGCTGCCGTTTATGAATTTTTGACGGGCGCTGGCCGCAAAGTCAAACAGCTTTTCGGCTTTTTCCAGCCAGTCGTTGGCGTTGCTGTCGCTTTCGTTGACCAGGGCCAGCAATCTTGCTTTTTCCCGGTTCAGCGATGTTTTCTTTTCGGAAAATTCTTCGGGCGTGATTTCCTCGTTCATTCTCATTTCGAGCAACCGATCCAACTTATTGAGACAATCGTCATAGTTTTTTCTCTGTGCGGTTAAGATCGATTTCCGGCTGCCGACTTCCTTGTCGGCTTCTTTCTTGAGTTGGGCGATGGCCCATTGGCTGAATTCCGGCGGAATCTCGATTCTTTTCAGGATATCCATGATCTGTGCTTCCATTTCTTCCTTGCGGAGGTATTTTTGTGAACAATCCGATCGCTTGCGCTTGGTACAGCGGTAAAACGTGTAAAAGTGGACATTGCCATTCTTTTGCCGTTTTATTTTGTCCTCGGCAGTGATCGCCGAACTGCATTCGCCGCATCTTATCATGCCGGTAAACGCGAATTTGTGCGGTGCGTGCGCTTTGTTGCGGTTTCCCAGAATCACCTGCGCCCGGTTGAATTCCTCTTCAGTAACCATCGGTTTGTGCTTCCCCTGGTAAATTGTTCCGTTGTATTTGAATTCGCCGTAATAAAACGGGTTGGTGAACATTGTATAAAATTTGCTCTTAACAATGCATTTTGGCTTCCGCTTGCTGATTAGACCCAGCTCTTTTTCCGCGTATTCGCCAACCTGTGCAACCGAGTAATTTCCGGTTAAGAATTTGTCCCACAGTTTTCTGACCAGCGGGAATCTTTCCGGATCGGGGATAATGTCTTTTTCACCCTTGATTTTGAATTTGTTGTTTAAGTATCCCAGTGGCGCAACGCCCGGAAGCCAGCCTTTTTCGGCCTTGGAACGGAGCCCTCTTGTCGTATTTACGCTTAAATCCCGGATGAATTGATTGGCCATTCCCATTTCAAAATTCATCATTAGGACGTTGTCGGCCGGGTCGTAGCTTCGTTCGTAGGTTTGTATGCCCTGTATTATACTGCCTTGCAGCAACCATTGGAGTGTGCCGCTGTCTATAGGGTTTCTTGTTAGCCGATCCAGTTTCCAGCAGATAATGCCGGCCGCATCTCCTTTTTTGATTCTTTCAATCATTGAGTTGAAAACGGGCCGTCCTGGCGCTTTCGCGGACTGCGATTCCTGCAGAATCTCGGTAATACGTAAATTTTCCTTTTTTGCCACCTTGGTCAGCTCGTTTATCTGCGATTCAATCGAAGCAACCTGCCGATCTTCACTCTCGGAGGATTTGCGGGCGTACAGGAAGTATTTGATTTTTTGATTGGTTTGCGTATTCATACAGCTCAATAAACACAATGCCTTTAATAACGGAACAAGGCAAGTTTTAGTGCATTTCGTTTGAACTTCACTTGGAAACCGCATTTGGGCTTATTTTAAGCTGAAATTGGGTTTCAAAAGTGAAGATATGTGAAGTGGATGGAAGTGAAACGAAGCGTAAAAACAAGACAAAATAATCGTTGAATTGCTATAACTTCCATTCAATTTCTGATTCTTTACCCCCAAATTCTTTCCATGTTCCGCCGTCTTTAGGGATAACCCACCATTTATTTCGAGACCATCTCATTTCTTGGCCATCATAATAAGGTCTTTTCCTCCGTTTATTACCATTTTTATAAAAAAATGAATCTCTTTGAGTATTTTCTGTAGTAGTCTCTGAATTAGATTGTGTGGATTTTGTAATCAAGTTTGTTCGATATCTGCAAACTTGATTGTCGTTTTTCAACAATGTGGTTTCTAAAAGGTTGACGATTTTTGTAATATCAAGTTGAAAGTGCCTTTTGGCAGGTATTCCTTTCCGCTCAACCTTCAAGAGATTAAATTTCTTGCATATTTTTATTGCGGTATCTTGTTCGGCTCGCGAAAGCGTTGTCTCATTCTCAACTTCATCGATGGTTTTATAGATCCAATTTTTATTGTTTCCCTTGTCCCACCAAAACAGGAGTTGACTTAAAAACAAGCCGGCGTTTGCGGATCCTAAAGCTTTTGCCAGGTCAGGATTAAACGCAATTTGCCTGGAGCTTAATACACTTGCAACTATCTTTTGGTATTTATTTCGCTCCATTTTGATTAACGCAGTTTGTGCCAGCGTTTTAGGTTTCCCTTATTTAGCATTTCTTTGTTTGATTCGGGTACAGCTTCAAGAGCGTTATCCGGCGCGGCTAATCTGATACCCTTTTGCTCCCTTGTCCTTTTCTTTATCGTGAATGGACACGCATTTTCTTCGGGCAGTTTGTTTCGCAAATTAACTTCGGGATCGAGAATGCATATATTGGCCGAACATTCATTGAATCTTGGGCAATGCATTAAATTTTCTGTTATTTCTTTTTCTGTTGGCATATTTTTGTTTGATTAAATTCGACCGATTCGTTTCCGTGTACTGGTTTAAGGACAGTACGGAATAAATTCAAAAGCCGATTTCCCATTTTGATGGCTTTTTGTTTATCGATCTCAACCCCAAAGCGTTTTGCATAAATCGCTTGGAATGTCTTAATGTCTTTATCGGAGAATGTCATAAACGGTTAGAAGCTATATATCCTGGTTTTGATCTCTTTGAGGCAGCTGAAATATCTCAGAGGATCAATGTTTAATTCGTGATTCCAGAATTTGCTAACATCTGTTTCAAGATCTGTCGTTCTTTCGAATGAAAAAAATACCTTTTTGTTGTTTTTATCGATTGCATTTAATTTGTGACCTAATGTACATAGAGCGGCGACAAGCGCAAGGTCGGAGCTCACAAAAAAATTATCGTTCATATTGTTTGGTTTCTGGTTTGAAATTAACAAAAGAAGTTGTATGTTTGACATACAACGTTCATATAATCAAAAAACGGCTATTAAAGCCGTTTTTCCTGAGTTATTAACAACTACCAGAGTTGTACTAAGAAACTATTTCTATTCGGTATTTTTCGCTTAACCCGTAGCCGCTATTCTTTTTTCCCATAATTATGTCTTTGTCGGTTATGCTAAGGTGTTTTTTAATCATTCGACGAATGTTGCCGATTTCCGATCTGAGAACGGTTTTGTTCTTGCCCGACAGGAGCCTTGATAAGTCAGAGGTTTCGTGGAGGCCTTTGTTATTGGCGAAGTATTTAATTAAAGCGTATCTATCTGATTTCGCATCAATCGGATAACATTTTTTAGGGTTGTCTTTCAAGTAAAGGCCTTTCGTAGCGGACAAAAATAATCCTACGATTCTATTTTTTTTATTTTGATTTTTAGGTAACGGTATTTTTATATTTTTTCCATCGCTCAATATTGTTTCTATTTTATTTATGTCGCAGTCGAAGTAAAAAAAGCCATGTTTTTCAGATAACGCTTTAGCTGGGTATTCAAAAAAATCTTTAGCGCTAATTTCAAAACAAACGCCATTCACGGTTCTTTTTGGAAATTCGCGAGGTAATATTTCCGACAAAACATCTTGTTCAAACGGTTGACTGATCATGATTTTTTTCAATAAAGCGATTTTGCTTTTATCAAAATATGAGAGATAATTGGACGTATTTTGCGGTAGGAAGGATTTAATCTTGTTCAAGTCGATTTCAACTAAAGCCGAGCTTTGAAGCTTGGTTTCTTTGGCTAAAAACTGTAGAAAATCGATGACAAGAGGATCTTTTAATAATAAAGAATCGCGGATTTCCATTTTAATCTTAATTGTAATTATAATTCTGGCTTATTTAAGCAATGTTACCAAAAATGAATTGAAAATCAATAAATGGTGCTTAATAAGCGGAACGCCGCTTTAAGGTTGAAATTATCGGGATTTAATGTAAATTAGGACTTGTGAGCACAATTTAGCTGGCGTAATCGCCAGGTGCCTAAACCCGGGTTATTCCGGGCATGGTGCCAAGACCCAATGACGATACTGAACCCCACGTTCAGCAACTCGTCATTGGGCTATATCGGGAAACCGGTATAGGGTCGAAAGGCCTAGCTAGCGTGGGGCTTTGTGTTAATTTGCCGCTATCAATAAGTTACTAAAAAAAAATGAACTTGAGGAAAGATAGCATCACAGTGGATAATTTGCGAAAATTAGATGTTGTTATAGTCAGCGTCTTTAAGAAATTAACAAATTTCGTGCTTTTAATTTTGGGATATTTCCTCTATATCATTTCTAGTTATGCTTTTTGCTTCTATGCTTTTTGTAGTTTAATCAATACGAAATGGGCGGATGGATTTGAGTCTCTTGTCTTTGGTATATTGGGTTACTACGTTGCGCGGGCGTTAATAGAAATTACGAAAGAATCTGGTAAAAAATTGACCAATCATGGCAAAGAGATCCAATTGCCGAACGGAACCTTGCCGAATTTCTCCAACTCGATTAAGAAACCCATAAGATAAAAGCGAAAGCGCGTAGCTTTGGGCTAAGTTTTTAATGCTATGAAGATTTATTTCAAATCAGCTTTAATGGTTGCCTTAATTGTTCTAATTATCGGCGCTGGTTTTTTTATTTATACTAAGGTTCAAGAATATACCAAAAAAGAATCCGGAAATGATATAAAAACTCAGGAGATTTTGGAGGCTAACCAAAAAGCACTAAGTGAATCAAGCAAGGCACTTGAAGATACGAGAAATCAATTAGAGCAGCTAAAGAAAGATACTGAGAAGGCGGTGGAAAAGAATAATGACAGCGTATCTTTGTTGAACAAAGAGATAGATAGGCAGAATAGGGGCGAGTATAGTATTTCGGAGAGTTTAACTATTGGTGCAACAGAAATGGGGCAATATTTAACTTCGATAGGACAGATACAATGTTTCGGAGATAATCCTGTGAGTGGAAGCGGGTCAATTTGGCGAGATTGGACTGGCTTGCAAGGTTTATGGGTTCTCACAAATCGCCACGTCATTACTACAAAAAAATGCGCTGTCTTTATTGAGAGCGGAGATCCCGGTATTATTTACGGAGCTTATTCTTTGGATGTAGTTAATGCGAAAGCCTGGAATAATACCACTGATGTCATGATGCTTAAAATTGGTGGTTCATTTTGGGAGGAGAGCGTTATCAAGTCGAAGCCATTGAGCGGAGTTTCCAGTAATATTTCAAATCTTAAATTTTGCAATGGACAAATGGCGATAGGCTCCCCTGTGGTTGTTATCGGCTATCCGGCTTTTTCAGAGACAAATAATTCTTATGGGACTGAATCACATCAATCAGTTACCGAAGGCGTTATAAGTAGTTATGATACTTCAACAAAAAAACCGGTTGGCCTTTTACCAGAAGCGGATTATTTTGTTTCGAATAAAATCGATAGCGGCAATTCTGGCGGTATAGCGTTGGCAAAAGATAAAGATGGATTATGTGTTTTGGGAATCCCAACGTGGCTTTCTTTTGGAAGATACGAGAACCAGGGAATGGTGCAAAACATCCACAATATTTTATATATTGGAAAATAGTGGAAATTGTGCTAAACTGAAAATGTGAGAGCTTAACAATTTAATTCGAGCGTCACTTAATTGGCGCCGGATAATTCTGCTTTGCCTCGCCGTAGTCTTTGACGAAGGCGGGTCCGAGTAAGGGGAACCGGGAAATCTGCGGCAAACCTTATGAATTATCGCGACTAACTGCAAAAAAGGCGGTTGGGAGATTTCACTAATCCAAGAGGTATAAATCTTGGGGCATTCGTGAAAGCTCTTAGCCGCTTTTTTAATTGAATCGGTAACTAAACGTCGACGGATGTTCCGGGGTTTTGACTCTTTCAAAAATATGCAAAATTTGAAGAGAAAAATGCATTTTGTGGAGTGTAATGATTGTGGGTTTGCCGTTGTGTTCGATCACCCGAATGAAACATTCTTTTTTTGCATGGAGCACAAGTTCGGCGTTAACGTGCCCAATGAAGATATCGATATCAGCCACATTTGCAAGGGTTGCATGAAGGAAATGGAAAGATATGATCTTTATGACGAAGACAATGTTTGTCCGATTTGCAACGATATTATGGATATGTGCTATCAGTTTGAGAAGGAATAGCGATCCAGGATTCGCTGATCTTAAAATTAAACAAAAAAATTATGAATATATATTTCGTCCGTCACGGACAAACAAAATGCAATGAATTGGGCTTGGGCCAGAATGATTATGAGCCGCTTTCGGATATCGGCTTGAAGCAGGCGGAAATGATTGCCCGGCGAGCCAAAGTTTTGCCTATTGATATAATCCACGCCAGCCCGATGAAGCGGGCATCCCAAACCGCGGAAACAATAAAGGCGGCGGTCAACAAGGAGATAATTTATTCGGAATTGTTGATAGAGCATCGATTGCCTTCGTTAATGATCGGAAAGGCGCTTGAATCTTCCCTGGCTGCTCAAATCAGGGAAGAATGCAATCTTCACCAGGATGACATAGGCTGGCATTATTCTGATGAAGAGAATTTTCTTGAATATAAGGCGCGAGCCAAGCAGGCGCTGGAATATCTTTCAGCCTTGCCGCAAAAAAATATTTTGGTGGTTTCCCATGGAAATTTTATCAAAATGTTGGTGCTGACAATGACCTTGGGCGATCTTATCAAGCCGGCGGTGCTTTATGCGTTTGCCAACAAGTTTCGGTTGCGCAATACCGGCCTTACTTATTGCAAGAAAACCGGGGCTGGATGGAGTATCGAGGCCTTTAACGATCATCAGCATCTGGGATGACGAGACTATGCCAGTTGGTTAAGTTAAATATAAAACCGGCTCGGAATAAGGGGTCGGTTTTTGTTTTGCCGGGCGATTGGGGTGATAGGCGGACAAAGCCGGACAAGCGGCTCAAACTCTTGCCGGTCGGGGAATGTTGCCACTTCCTGATAAAAATGGCTCAAAATGGCACAAGCTGCCTCAAGCGTTGGTAGACTCGGGTTAGCCAGCCTCAAAAAATTGTTTAAGCTGTTTTAATTGAAAAAGTGGCCCAAAAGAGGTAAATTAGATAATACTGCCAAGTTAGTCTTTGGGGGGGGGATTTTTTTGACGATATGGCAAAAAAAATAAATTACGATGACTGGTCAAAAGAGGAGCTCATAAAAGAGCTTCGCCGCATTAAGGAAACGAAATACGGGTTGGTTTGGCATAGGGATTTGCCCGAGGAAAAAATTGATATTTTGATCAATCCGGACGCTCGCACTCCGAATGAAATGTTTCCCAACGAAATGGCGGGGAAACCTTTCCCGGTTCTGAGGGAATCAAAAGGCAAAAAAATTGCTGGCGACAAAAACAATCCAGTTAACTTGCTTATTGAGGGTGATAATTATCACTCTTTAGCTGTTTTGAATTTTACCCATCACGAAGCAGTTGATTTGATTTACATTGATCCACCTTACAATACCGGTGAAAAAGATTTTAAGTATAATGATAGATTTGTTGATAGAGATGATCCTTTTAGGCATAGCAAGTGGTTATCTTTTATGGAAAAGCGTCTCAAGCTCGCGAAAAATTTGCTTAAGCCAGATGGTGTAATTTTCATAAGTATTGATGATAATGAGCAAGCACAGCTGAAAATGCTTTGCGACGAAATCTTTGAAGAAGGTAATTTTTATGGTTGCTTAACATGGATTAAGCGAACAAAGTCGACTAATTCCGGCAAGGCAAGAAAAATGATTCAACAGAAAGTTGAATACATACTTGTCTATGGAAAAAAATCTTCACAAGAGTTCCGAGGATTTAAGCTAATATATAGTGGTATAAAAAAACAATATCCACATGATGGAAAATTAGGAAAGTGTCGATTTGAAAACCTTGAAGCAACTGATTATGGGCGGAAAAAACGTGATACTATGAAATTTCCGATTTTGGGTATTAAGCCTTCTTTGGGAAGACGATGGCAAATAGGTAAAGAGACGGCTGCGCTTCTTGCTTCTGAGGGGAAAATTGAATTAGTTGATGGTTTTCCTATGAGGGCGGTTTATCCCGAAGATGAAGAAGACGAATCTTTTGTGCCATTTTGGTCTCAATTGGAAAATACGGGAACAGCAGAAACTGGGAAGCAAGAGTTAAGCGACATCGTTGGGCCGGACCATGGATTTGATACTGTGAAGCCTTTGCCGCTAATAAAATTGTTATTGAGTCGTTTTGATAAAGATATTACTATTGTTGATTTTTTTGCTGGTTCTGGGACTACTGGTCATGCAGTTTTGGATGTTAATAAAGAAGATGGCGGAAATCGAAAGTTTATTCTTTGTGAAAGCAATGAAAATGAGATTTGTGCTGGTCTTTGTTATAATCGGCTAAAAAAAGTCATCAAGGGTTACAAGAGCACAAGGGGGGAAAATGTTGCTGGTTTGGGTGGTAATCTTAAATACTACACCTGCGATTTTGTGGAGGCCGAGCCAACGGATCGTAACAAGCGTAAGCTTGTTAGCGAATCAACTGAGATGCTTTGTATCCGAGAGAATGCTTTCGAGCTGGTGCAGGACGGAGGAGATTTTAAGATCTTCAAAAATAGCGACAAGTATTTGGGTATTGTTTTTTACGAAGAAGCGATCGACGACTTTAAGAAAGCCATCAAGAAAATCAAAGGTCATTTCAATACTTATGTATTTTCGCTTGGTGATGATCCGCACGAGAAGCAATTCGCGGATGTTAAAGGCAGGGTAACGCTTTGTGCGATTCCCGAAGTGATTTTGAAGGTTTATCGGGAAATTTTCAAATAAAGGTCTATGTGGATCGAATTCAAAAATTATCAAGAGAAAGCCGTTGTAAGGTTGAAACAAGAGGTCAACGATCTTTTGGAATCCGAGGACAACAAGATTTGCATTTTTAAGGCGCCGACCGGCTCAGGAAAAACTTTGATGATGGCTGAATTTTTGAAGCGGCTGATTGATTCCCGGATTGATGGCCGGAAGTTTTCATTTATCTGGCTCGCAGTTAACAAGCTCCACGATCAAAGCCGCAACAGCCTAAAGAAATACTACGATCAATTTGGCGTTGGTCTCAAATGTTCTTACTTTGATGATCTTGATGATCGCAAGATTGCCGAGAATGAGATTTTGTTTTTGAATTGGGCCAGTATCAATAAAAAGGGCAACATTTATGTCCGAGAGAATGAACGCGACAACAATCTTTCAAACATTGTGGCGCGAACCAAGGAAGATGGCCGGATAATTATCTTGATCATCGATGAGAGCCATCGCAATGCAGAGACCGATAAATCAAAGGAGTTGATTGATGAGATTGGCCCCAAGGTGACGATTGAAGTATCGGCGACGCCGCAGCTTAAGGGGGTATTTCGCGGCGTTGAAGTTGAGCTGAAGGATGTCAAAGAGGAGGGAATGATCAAGAAAGAAATCGTCATCAATCCCGGATTTGAAAATTTCAAGATTGATAAAAAGATTGCCGATAAAACCGCCGATGAGATTGTTATCGAGGCTGGATTGAAAAAGAGGCTTGAGTTGGCGAAGTTATACGAGGCCGAGGGATCCGGGGTGAATCCATTGATGTTGATTCAAATTCCGGATGCTCACGCCGGATTTGATAAAAAGGACTCTTTGATTGCGTTGCTTGGCAAGCATGGTATCACAACAGAAAATGGCCGTTTGGCAATCTATCTTTCCGACAAGGATAACAAAATCAATCTTGATAATATCGAAAAAAACGAGAGCGAAGCCCAGGTGATGATTTTTAAGCAAGCGATTGCGGTGGGTTGGGATTGCCCGCGGGCCGCGATTCTGGTTTTATTTCGGGAATGGAAAAGCGTGGTGTTTTCCATTCAAACAATCGGCCGTATTATGCGGATGCCCGAACAGCATCATTACCAGGA
Source organism: uncultured Bdellovibrionales bacterium (assembly GCA_964517825.1). Taxonomy (GTDB): domain Bacteria; phylum Patescibacteriota; class Minisyncoccia; order Moranbacterales; family GWC2-37-73; genus JAKLIP01. The sequence goes on along the minus strand of CAZFCX010000011.1, from coordinate 8,580 downwards.
ACCCAGGCTTAACATTGGTTATGTTTTCACGAGTTTAAGCGATATCGGTATTGCCGAGGATATTGCCAAGGAATATATTACCGTTTTTGAAGGCAAGCGGCGCGATGATTACAAGGATATTGATTTTGTTTCCTATCATTCAAAGCGGTTTCGTGAAGAAACGCGCTTGTCATCCGATTTTGGGCCGGTATTTTTACGGGCTGCCGAAGAGTTGAAACTCAAGGAGCGGATTTCTCTTAAACGCAGCATTGTTGATACCAAGATGATTGCCAGCGGCAGTATTGTTGATGTTGATAAAGAGACGAAAAGCATTGATAAAAAAGGCACGCTTGATATTCCCAAAAATGAGGTAGAATTGCAAATTGCGTTTGATTACTTTTCCCGCGAAAATCTGGCGCCGTTCGCGCCCGAATTGCGTTCGATTAAGAGAATCAATGACTCGATTTACCGATTTTTTGACAGATCATTCAAGATGGGTGTGGACGATTGGCCCAAAATTCAAGCCATCGTCTTGGCGGAAGAGAATCGGCAAGCGTTTGTGGATGTGATCAATCGGGCCAAGGAGCTTTATCAGGATATTGTTGGCCGCGGCAAACACGAGCTGGTCAAAAACGATGAATTGTGGAATGTTCCTAAAATCATCAATTACAATTTGCATTTCGTAAAGAAAGATTACAAAAAATCGATTATCCAGCCTTATCATTCAAAAACGAAAACCGGCAGCGGACTTTCGCCGATCGAAGAAGACAGCGATGTTGAGGTGGCGTTTATCGAATATCTGGAAAAATCCAAGGCCGTAAAATGGTGGTTTAAGAACGGGAAGAGCGATTCTACCTATTTTGCGGTTCCCTATACGGAAGTTGGCGCGGACAAGCCGTTTTACGTCGATTTTATTGTGGCAACGGCGCGAGGGATTGGCTTATTCGATACCAAGGGCGGCATCTATGCCCAAACGGCCAAAGAACGGGCGGAAGGCTTGGCGAAGTATATTGAGGCGGAAAACAAAAAAGGCAAGAAGCTGTTTGGCGGTATCGTCTTAAAAGATAAGAGCAGCTGGCGCTACAGCGACAGCAAAAAATACTCTTACGATCCCAAGAATCTCACGGACTGGAAATTTCTGGATTTGGGATAATTTACGTTAAGGCAGTTTGATTTTTTGCTGAATGGTGTTAGCGTAGGCAGGGGAGGCGCATTTTGCGCTTCTTTTATTACCGCAGTGTTGTAAAATAAGATTGATAATGAATTGTTATGCCTAAGCAAATCAAAATTGAAATTGAACCTGATATTCTTAAATTCGCGCGATTTTGCTCGGGTTATGATTTGGATACCGCAGCAAAGAAAACTAAGATCAAAAAAGAAATTCTTATTGCAATTGAATCCGCAAAACAACCAATTTCTCTTGCGCAAGTTAAGAGAATAGCAGGTGTTTACAAGATGCCAATTGCTTATTTCTTATTAGAGGAGGCGCCGAAGGATATAGTGATTCCGAAAGATTTTCGTATTGTTTATGATTCAGAAGAAGAAAAATTTTCACCAGACACGATGTTGGCTATTCGACGGGCGAGATATTTGCAATCAGTTGCCAATGATTTAATTGGTAATTTTAATTATGATTTTAAGAAGGTGTCTATCGATGATGATGCGGAGCATATTGCGGGTTATTTAAGATCAAAGATAGGTATATCAATGCAAGACCAAAAAAAATGGCAAGATTCGAACGCCGCTTTGAACAATTGGAAAGCGGTTATTGAAAGCATGGGTATATTTATAATGCAAAATAGTTTACCGGACGCCGATATAAGTGCATTTAGTCTTGTTGATCAAAAGCCTTACGTAATAACGCTTAATTCTGCTGAACATGTGAACAGGAGGATATTTTCTTTGTTCCATGAAGTGGGTCATATTTTGCTTCATAGCTCGGGGATTTGCAATGTTGATAATTTTTCAAGAAATTCATATCAGTACATTAAAATTGAACAATTTTGTAATCAGTTTGCTGCTTCTTTTTTGATACCATCATCCGATTTTGTTGATAATGATTTAGTGAAGGGGTTGGAGAGGGTTCCGTTTGATAGTTGGGATTTTAACAAGGTAAAAACTATCGCGCGTTGCTATAAGGTGAGTCAAGAAGTGATCTATAGGCGGTTTGTCCAAGTAGGTATTTTAAGAAATGATCAATATGAAAAGAAAAGAAAAGATTTAATGGAGAGCTTTGAAGAATATAAGAAAATCAACAAAAAAAAGGTAATTATCCCCCAATTCAGAAAAATTATCAGTAAGAACGGAAAAGCGTTCACTTCTTTAGTTTTGAATAGTTTTTACGAAAATAGAATTACTTTGGTCGATGTTGCAGATTTCTTGGGTACTACTTCTCGGCACATAGCGGATGTTGAGGCAAACCTTTAATGGCATATGAATTCAGAAAAGACTAAAATGAGGTACTGTTTTGATACTTGCGCTTTAGCTAATAGCTGGCGCAGGCATTATAGAATTAAATCATTTCCGGGCGTATGGGATCATATCGGCAATCTGATGGATGCGCATGATATTGTTGTACCCGAAGAAGTTGAAAAAGAGCTTGGCGTTGGCAAGGATGATTTAGTTGCTTGGTTTAAGAGATATAGAGCTTGTGTTATTCCTATCAGCCAAGATCAACTAAAAATTGTTTCCGTAATTGTTAACAAATATCCGTTAGTTTCAAGGTATAAAGCGCCCCGGCCATTTCATGCAGATCCATTTCTTGTTGCATTAGCCAAATTGGATGGGCGGATTGTAGTTACCGATGAAGTGAAAAGCGGGAATAGCAATCATCCCGCTGTTCCTGACTTATGCAAGGAATATAATGTTAAATGTTGCAATATGGCCCAGTTTTTTGAACTGGAAGGGTTAATTTTTAGGATTTAATAAGGTTGCGCCGATCGTGATTGATAATAAAAAAACGGGTATATGACGAATGAATTTTTGGCGGGCCTTTTCGCAATAACTTTTTTAGCATCGATCGTTTGTCTAATCGTAGGGTTAATCAGACCAGCGGTTTTTTCGCGTCTTTCAAGTAGCGTTATTCCCAAAAGAAAAGCTATCGCTTTGGCGGGTTTTGGCGCTATCGTAGTTTCATTTATGGGAGTGGTTATTTTTGCGCCGTCGGCGACGGTTCAGGATAACTTGGCTTTAACCAGCAGTGTTCAGCAACCAAGGGAAGACGACGCCAACGAAATTGTGGTTGGCCAGGGCGATGCTAAAAGCGAGGAGAATGAAGCTGCCGTTATTCCGGCTTCGGAAGTAAAAAATAATTCAACTCAGCCGCAACAGGAAATCATTCCAACAGATGATTTGTTTTCCATTACCAGCGT